>NZ_BAAAIZ010000042.1:24702-76027 GCF_039526425.1 Streptomyces thermospinosisporus | reverse complement strand
GCCGTCCGCGGTGTGCGCTGCGGCGTCCGGTGAGGGCTGGTCCGGGCGGAAGTCGCCGCCGACGGTGAGACCGTGGGTGCGGTCGCGGAAGGCGAGCGCGAAGACACCGCGGGCCGGGTCGCCGGCCGGGACCGGGGCGTCGGTGGCCGTCCAGGTGCGGCCGCGGTCGGCGGAGTGCAGCACCCGGGCGCGCTCGGCTCCGCCGGTGGCCAGCCAGACGTCGTTCGGCCCGGCCGAGACCAGGCACTGGCCGCCGGCCGCGAAGCCGGCCTCGCCCTCCGGGGCGGGCGGCATGCCGTCGTCGGGCAGCACCGTCCAGGACCGGCCGCCGTCGCGGGTCGACAGGATGCGGAACCGGCCGTCCACCGGGTCGCTCATGGCCAGTCCGTGCCGGCGGTCGAAGAAGGTGAGGCAGTCGTAGAAGGCGCGGGCGTCGGTGTTGCGGAAGGACTCGGTCCAGGTGGCGCCGCCGTCGTCGGTGCGGTAGATGCGGGACGCCCCGCCCTCGCCGATCGTCAGCGCGACGGCCCGCCGGGCGTCGAAGGCCTCGATGTCCCGGAACTGCAGCTCGCCCGCCCCGGGCGGTGAGACGTCGCGCCAGCTGCGCCCGCCGTCGGTGGTGCGCAGCACGGTCCCCCGGGTGCCGGCCAGCCAGGCGGTCTTCCGGTTGACGGCGGCCAGTCCCCGGAACCGCACGTCCGGTGCGCCGCTGTCCTTGGGCGCCCAGTGCGGTGTCTTGTGCCCGCGTCCGTGCGATGCGGGCCCGTCGGTCGCCGCTCCGTTCGCCAGCGCTCCGTCCGCCAACGCTCCGTTCGCCTGCGCAGGTACGGCGGTCAGCGCCGCCAGCGCCGCGGCGCACACGCCGGCCGCCGTCACCCTGAGGCGCTGGATCCCCGCCCGTCCCGGCCGGCCCTGTCGTCCGCTGCGTCGCGTGCTCCCCAAGCGCCTCATGGCGGGCGAAGCCAGCCCACCGCCCGGGCGCCGTCCAGAGGGCGAGTTAACGATCGTCACACGCGCCACAACCCTCCCCAAGTGCCGTAGGTCGTACGTGAAGAGCGGAGCCATCGGTGGGCATGAAGGCGGTGACACAGGTCACTCGGCCCTTGTGTGCACGGATCGGCTCATTCCGTCGTCTCTTCAAGTAGCCGTCCCCGGTCCCCGTCCGCCCGAGAGTCCGTCAGAAAGCCCGTCCAGCCGTCCCGAGGGAGCAAGGCGTTGCCCACCGTCATCGAGCAGCCCGTCGAGGCCCGGCTCGTAGCCGCCGCACCGCGGATGCAGAGCATTCCCGCCACGCTGCACTACGACCGGAACGATCCGTTCGCCGTCCGGATGACCTTCCCCGGACCCGCCACCCTGGAGGGTGTGGAGGTCAGCTGGACCTTCTCCCGCGAGCTGCTCGCCGCGGGTCTGGAGGGCCCCCAGGGCCAGGGCGACGTGCGGGTGCGGCCGTACGGCTACGACCGCACGGTGCTGGAGTTCCACGCCCCCGAGGGCACCGCCGTGGTGCATGTGCGCTCGGGCGACGTGCGCCGCTTCCTGGAGGCCACCGACGAACTGGTGCCGGCCGGCCTGGAGCACCTGCAGCTCGACCTGGACCACGACCTTGCGGAGCTGATGCGCGACGCCTGCTGAGGCTCGCGCCGGGGCGGCCCTCGCCGGGCGTGGCCGGAAACCGTTTGCGGATGCCCCGCACGGTTGGACAGCCTGTGATCATGGACTGGATCACCACGCCCGTCACGGACGAGCTGCTGCGCGGCGCACTGGAGCTGGAGCGGACCGGGCAGGGTGTGCAGCCGCACCGGCTGCCCGCGCGGGCGCGGGCGCAGGCGGACGGGCAGGTGGTCATGGCGGAGGCCCAGCCGTCCGGGGTGCGGCTGGTGTTCCGTACCCGGGCGACGGCCGTGGAGCTGGACGCGCTGCGCACCAAGGCCGTCTACCAGGGGGCCCCGCCCCGCCCTGACGGTCTGTACGAGCTGCTGGTCGACGGTGAGCCCGCCGGGCGCTCCTCGGTCGGCGGCGGCCATCAGGTGGTGACGGACCTGGCCACCGGGGCCACGGAGATGCGCACGGGGCCGGTCGGCACGGTGCGGTTCACGGGACTCCCCGAGCGCGACAAGCGGGTGGAGATCTGGCTGCCGCACAACGAGATGACGCAGCTGGTGGCGCTGCGCACCGACGCTCCGGTGGAGCCGGTGCCGGCCGGGAACCGCCGGGTGTGGCTGCACCACGGCAGCTCGATCAGCCAGGGCTCCGACGCCGGGAGCCCCACCACGACCTGGCCGGCGCTTGCGGCACGGCTGAGCGGGGTGGACCTGATCAATCTGGGGCTGGGCGCGAGCGCGCTGCTCGACCCCTTCACCGCGCGGGCGATGCGGGACACGCCCGCCGACCTCGTCAGCCTCAAGATCGGCATCAACCTCGTCAACCAGGACGCGATGCGGCTGCGGGTCTTCACGGCCGCGGTGCACGGCTTCCTGGACACCATCCGCGAGGGTCACCCCGACCTTCCCCTGCTGGTGGTCTCGCCGCTGCTGTGCCCGATGCACGAGAACACCCCGGGCCCCAGCGCGTTCGACTTCAGCAGGCTCAGCGAGGGGAAGCTGGGTTTCCACGCCGCCGGTGATCCCGCCGAGGTCGCCGCCGGGAAGCTCACCCTCACCGTCGTCCGCGACGAGCTGGCCCGCATCGTGCGGGAGCGGAGCGCCGACGACCCCCATCTGCACTACCTGGACGGCCGCGAGCTCTACGGCGAGGCGGACCACGCCGAGCTGCCGCTGCCGGACGACCTGCACCCGGACGCGGCCGCCCACCGCCGCGTCGGCGAGCGCTTCGCGGAGCGGGTGTTCGGCAAGGGCGGGGCGTTCGCGGAGTGATCCGCCGGGCGCTGCGGTCCTACGCCGCGCCGGCCCGGTGGCTCCCCGTGGCCCGGAACCCCTGCCCCGGCCCGGCGTAGGACCGCTTGCGAAAAGGGTGTTGACGCCCGGACCGTACTCCCTTACAGTGTATGGCAGTCCTGTTGCCGTCGATTGGAGAAGGACGTTGCTCCACTGAGGTCCTGAGACACCGCGTGACACGCCTGAAGTGTGTCCGTCGTGTGCGACCTCGGCGTCGAGCCGTCCCCGCGGAACAGGGCTTTTCCATGCCCCGACCTTCCCGCCGGCGTGTGCCCCGGCAGCCGTGCCGGTGTGCGGCCCCCGCGCCCCGTCGCCCCCTCGCGGTGTCTCGGAACGCGATTGTTCCCGCCCGCTTCGAGCAACCGCGGAGGCCCGCATGTCTTCCACCATCGTCTGTACGTCCCTGTCCTACGCCTGGCCCGACGGCACCCCCGTCTTCGAGAACCTCGACGTGACCTTCGGCGCCGGCCGCACCGGCCTGGTCGGCGTCAACGGGTCCGGCAAGTCGACCCTGCTGAAACTGATCGCCGGTGAACTGGCACCGGCCGACGGCACCGTCCGGGTCGCCGGGGAGGTGGGGTATCTCCCGCAGAATGTCACGCTCGACACCGCGCTCCGCGTCGACGAGGCGCTCGGCATCGCCGCCCGGCGGGCCGCGCTGCACGCCATCGAGGCGGGCGACGCGTCCGAGGAGCACTTCGAGACCATCGGCGACGACTGGGACGTGGAGGAACGCGCCCTGGCCACGCTCGGTGAACTCGGCCTCGGCACGCTGGAACTGGACCGCACCGTCGGCGAGGTCTCGGGCGGCGAGTCGGTGCTGCTGCGGCTGGCCGCGCTGCTGCTGCGCCGGCCGGACGTCCTGCTGCTCGACGAACCCACCAACAACCTCGACCTGTACGCCCGCCGGCGGCTGTATGCGGCCGTCGAGGGCTGGGCGGGCGTGATGGTCGTGGTCAGCCACGACCGTGAACTGCTGGAACACGTCGACCAGATCGCCGATCTGCGCTCCGGGGAGGTCCACTGGTACGGCGGCAACTACTCGGCCTACGAGGCGGCCCTGGCCGTGGAGCAGGAGGCGGCCCAGCGCATGGTGCGGGTCGCCGAGGCCGATCTGCGCCGGCAGAAGCGAGAACTGGCCGACGCCCAGATCAAGCTGGCCCGCCGCAAGCGCTACGGCCAGAAGATGTGGGACAACAAGCGCGAGCCCAAGGTCGTCATGGGCGAGCGCAAGCGGCAGGCCCAGGTCGCGGCCGGCAAGCACCGCCTCCTGCACGAGGAGAAGCTGGCCGAGGCCAAGGAGCGGCTCGACGACGCGGTGGAGGCCGTGCGGGACGACGACGAGATCCGCGTCGACCTGCCGTACACCGCCGTGCCGCAGGGCCGCGACGTGCTGATGCTGCGGGACCTGGAACTCGCCCACGGGCCACGGCTGAAAGGGGGCCTGGATCTGCGGGGCCCGGAGCGGGTGGCGCTGATCGGGCGCAACGGCTCCGGGAAGACGACCCTGCTGCGCACCATCGCCGGGGAACTGGCGCCGGTGGCGGGCGAGGTGACGGCGCACGTCCCGCTGCGGTTCCTGCCGCAGCGGCTGGACGTCCTCGACGGGGAGCTGTCGGTGGCCGAGAACGTGGCGCGGTTCGCGCCTCAGGCCACCAACAACCGGATCAGGGCGCGGCTGGCCCGCTTCCTGTTCCGGGGCGCCCGCGCCGACCAGAAGGCGGCGACGCTGTCCGGCGGCGAACGCTTCCGGGCAGCGCTGGCCGCGCTGATGCTGGCCGAGCCCGCGCCGCAGCTGCTGATGCTGGACGAGCCCACCAACAACCTCGACATGGCGAGCGTCCGCCAGCTCACCACGGCGCTCGAGAGTTACGAGGGCGCGCTGATCGTGGCCAGTCACGATCTGCCGTTCCTGGAGTCCATCGGCATCACCCGCTGGCTGATCACGGAGGAGGGAGAACTCAAGGAAACGACGACAGAGGCTGTCGGGTATTCCGCCTAGCGTCGGCGGCATGAGCGCATCCGCCGACCACACCGCGTACCTCACCATCACCCGGGGCCTTGCTGCGCCGGCTGCGGGCGCTGAGGGACGTCGGCCTCCCCTACCTCACGCTCGGCCAGCCGCTGTCCACGCTCTCCGGCGGCGAACGGCAGCGGATCAAGCCGGCGACCCGGCTGCACCGCACGGGTGCGACCTATGTGCTGGACGAGCCGACGACCGGGCTGCACATGGCCGACGTCGACGGTCTCCTCGCCCTGCTGGACCGCCTGGTGGACGCGGGGAACACCGTGATCGTGGTCGAGCACGACCTGCAGGTGACCGCGCGCGCCGACTGGGTGATCGACCTGGGCCCCGACGGCGGCCGGGACGGCGGCCGGGTGGTCTTCGAAGGAACCCCGGCGCAGCTGCTGGAGGCGGAGGGCTCGTGGACGGGTGTGCATCTGCGCCGGGCGGCGCGGCGCGCCCCCGGCCGCCCGGTTACCGGTGGTTAAACTCACCGGCGGTGGGGGGTGTCCCCGTCCGGTCCCGGCTTGCATGATGGTCGGCCGACGCCCACGTCACGTTTCATCCGATTCGGAGTCACGCCCGTGCCCAGCAAGAAGGCCCTCGTCCGCCGTCCCAGCCCGCGCCTGGCCGAGGGGCTGGTGACCCACATCGAGCGCGAGAAGGTCGATGTCGACCGCGCGATGGAGCAGTGGGAGGCGTATGTGGAGGCCTTGCGGAAGCACGGCTGGGAGACCGTGGAGGTCGACCCGGCCGACGACTGCCCGGACTCGGTGTTCGTCGAGGACACGGTGGTGATGTTCCGCAACGTCGCGCTGATCGCCCGGCCGGGCGCCGAGTCGCGCCGCCCGGAGACCGCCGGGGTCGAGGAGGCCGTGGCGGGCCTGGGCTGCTCGGTGAACTGGATCTGGGAGCCGGGCACCCTGGACGGCGGCGACGTGCTGAAGATCGGCGACACCGTGTACGTCGGCCGGGGCGGGCGGACCAACGCGGCCGGGGTGCAGCAGCTGCGGGCGGCGTTCGAGCCGCTGGGTGCGCGGGTGGTCGCCGTGCCGGTGAGCAAGGTGCTGCATCTGAAGTCGGCGGTCACCGCGCTGCCGGACGGCACCGTCATCGGGCACATCCCGAACATGGACGCCCCGTCGCTGTTCGACCGCTTCCTTCCGGTGCCGGAGGAGTCCGGCTCCCATGTGGTGCTGCTCGGCGGGGACAAGCTGCTGATGGCGGCGAGCGCGCCGAAGACGGCCGAGCTCTTCGCCGACCTGGGTTACCAGCCGGTTCTGGTGGACATCGGCGAGTTCGAGAAGCTCGAGGGCTGTGTGACATGTCTCTCGGTGCGGCTGCGCGGACTGTACTCCTGACGAGCGGATCGAGGCCCTCGTAGTCCCTCGTTCGGCCCCCGGACCTGCGGGTTGCGGGGGCCGCGCCGTCCCGGGCAACTCCCGCGGCCACGGTGCTGATCAGCGGCCTTTACGATGCCCTTAACCTACGGCTACGTAACCTACGGATTCGTAGCCTACGATTCCGTAGGTTCCCGGCATCGCTCGCCGGGACCAGTACCTGTCACACGTCCCCCTGGAGTTCCCGTGACGATCGCTTCTCCCCACCTCGGCAGCCCTTCCACTGTCTGGACCGACGCGCGGCTGCTGTACGCCCTGGAAGAAGTGGTCGAGAAGGAACTCAACCGGCATCTGAAGGTCGCCAAGGACTGGATGCCGCACGAGTACGTGCCGTGGAGCGACGGCCGCAACTTCCCCGCCTTCTTCGAGGACGGCGAGGCCTGGGACAAGGAGCAGTCCAAGGTCACCGAGATCGGCCGGATCGCCCTGGTGGTGAACCTGCTGACCGAGGACAACCTCCCCAGCTACCACCACGAGATCGCCTCCCTCTTCGGCCGGGACGGCGCCTGGGGCACCTGGGTCCACCGCTGGACGGCGGAGGAGGGCCGGCACGGCATCGTGATGCGGGACTATCTGCTCGCCTCCCGCGCGGTGGACCCGGACAAGCTAGAGCAGTTCCGCATGGCGCACATGAGCGAGGGCTTCGAGTCGGACAACCGGCACTCGATGCTGCACTCGGTCGCCTATGTCGCCTTCCAGGAGCTGGCCACCCGCATCTCGCACCGCAACACCGGCCACCAGTCGGGTGACCCGGTCTGCGACCGCATGCTGGCCCGGATCGCCACCGACGAGAACCTGCACATGGTCTTCTACCGGAACCTGCTCAAGGCGGCCTTCGAACTCGCCCCGGATCTGACGATGCAGGCGGTGCGGGACGTCGTGGTGAACTTCCGCATGCCCGGCCACGGCATGCCCGGCTTCGAGCGGGCCGCCGCGCAGATGGCGATCGGCGAGGTCTACAACCTGCGCATCCACCACGACGACGTGCTGCAGCCGGTGCTCCGCTTCCTGAAGATCATGGAGATCGACGGTCTGGGCCCCGAGGGCCTCAAGGCCCAGGAGGAGCTGGGTCTGTACATGAACGGCCTGGACGAGGAGGCCAGGAAGTTCGACGAGAAGCTCGCGGCCCGCAAGGCCCGCATGGCGGCCCGCGCCGCCGGCTGAGCACCGGCCCTCACCCGGCTCGCCCGGGCCGACCGACGCCGTGGGGCACCCTCAGCGCCCCGTCCGCCGCAGCTCCATCCGCTCCTTCTCGGACAGCCCGCCCCAGACGCCGAAGCGCATGTCGTGGGTCAGGGCGTACTCGAGGCAGGTGGCGCGGATGGGGCACAGCGCGCAGATCCGCTTGGCCTCCCGCACGGAGCTGCCGGGCTCGGGGAAGAAGAAGTCACCTCCGGTCTGCGCGCACAGCGCCTCTTCCTGCCAGGCCAGGTCGGGAGAGGCGCCGCTTTCGAGGTCCAGGTGCGAGTGCATGGCCGGAAGCGTGCCGGGCGGCGAAAAACATTCCCTCAACGCCGGATCAACGCAGGCCGGAGCGGCACGCTGCGCCTGGCCCTGTCCCCTCGGGCATCCGGCACGACTGTGGCGCCCTCGGCCCCGAAAAGCACGGCGGCACGCCCGGCGCGGGCTCAGCTCTGCCGGGGTTCTCCCCTCAGCACCGCGAAGCGCGCGCCGTGCGGGTCCTCGAGTCGGGCGAGGCGGCCCACGCCGGGGATCGACTTGGCCGGCATGCGTACCTTGCCGCCGAGCTCGACCGCTCTGGCCACGGCCGCGTCCGGGTCGTCGGCGCCGAAGTAGGGCAGCCAGTAGGGCCGGCCGCCCGACTGCGACTCCACCGGGTCGTCGGCCACCGGCACCAGCCCGCCGAAGGTGCCGTCCTCGCCGGTGCCTGCCGTGCCGAGGGAGGTGTAGACGCCGCCCGGGAAGGTGACGGCGGCGGTCTCCCAGCCGAGCACCGAGTTGAAGAAGGCGGCCGCGCGGGCGATGTCCGGCGTGTACAGCTCGGCCCAGCACAGCGAGCCGGCCGTCATGACCCGGTCGAGACCCTTGCGCCGGCCGGGCTCCCAGATGCCGAACGGCACTCCCGCCTGGTCGGCGAGGACCACGGAGGTGCCCTGCTCCATGACACGGGTCGGCGGCTGGATCACCGTGCCCCCGGCCTGCTCGGCGGTCCTGGCCGTGGCCTCGGCCTCGGAGCTCTGGAAGTAGAGGGTCCAGGCGGCCGTCTCCTGGGCCGGATTGCAGGCCGCGACGATGTCGCCGTCCAGCTCGAAGAAGCCGTATCCCCCGGCCTGGGGTCCGGCGGAGCGGAACTCCCAGCCGAGAAGTCCGCCGTAGAAGGCCACGGCGCCCTCGGCGTCGGGCCCGCCGACCTCGATCCAGTCCGGACCGCCGTCGACGAAGCTGGTGGTCAGCATGGCGCCTCCTCCTTGAAGTCCGGCCGGGGGCCGTCGTCTCCCGACCCTCGTGCCGAGTCTCGCACCCGGCACTGACAATCGGCCGTCTCGCGCGGTTCGTCCGGTATGCGAGGTTCGCGGGGTGGGCCTACCGTGGCTCGCATGGGTGACGCGGTGGAACTCGAGGTGGCCGGGCGGACGGTGCGGCTGTCCAGCCCGGACAAGGTGTTCTTCCCGGAGCGCGGTTTCACCAAGCTGGACCTGGCCCGCTACTACCAGGCCGTGGGCCCCGGCATTCTGCGCGCCCTGCGCAGCCGGCCCACCACCCTGGAGCGCTACCCCGACGGGGTGACGGGCGAGTCGTTCTTCCAGAAGCGGGCGCCGAAGAACATGCCCGGCTGGATCCCCACCGCGCACATCACCTTCCCCAGCGGCCGCAGCGCCGACGAGATGTGCCCCACCGAGGAGGCGGCCGTCGTCTGGGCCGCCCAGTACGGCACGCTGGTCTTCCATCCGTGGCCGGTGCGCCGCGACGACGTGGACCACCCCGACGAGCTGCGCATCGACCTCGACCCGCAGCCGGGCACCGACTACGACGACGCCGCCCGCGCCGCCCACGAACTGCGGGACCTGCTCGAGTCCTACGGGCTGCGCGGCTGGCCCAAGACATCGGGCGGCCGGGGCATTCATGTCTTCGTGCCGATCGAGCCGCGCTGGACCTTCACCCAGGTCCGCCGGGCCGCCATCGCCGTGGGCCGGGAGATGGAGCGGCGGATGCCGGAGCGGGTGACCATCAAGTGGTGGAAGGAGGAGCGCGGCGAGCGCATCTTCATCGACTACAACCAGACGGCCCGCGACCGCACCATCGCCTCCGCCTACTCGGTGCGCCCCCGCCCGCACGCCCCCGTCTCGGCGCCGCTGCGCTGGGAGGAGGTCGGGGTCGCGCATCCGCGGGACTTCGATCTCGCGACCATGCCCGCGCGCTTCGCCGAACTCGGCGATGTGCACGCGGACATGGACGATCACGCGTTCTCCCTGGAGCCGCTGCTGGAGCTGGCCCGCAAGGACGAGCACGACCACGGGCTCGGTGATCTGCCGTACCCGCCCGAGTATCCGAAGATGCCGGGGGAACCCAAGCGGGTACAGCCGAGCCGGGCGAAGAAGCAGACCTGAAGCAGACCTGAAGCAGACCTGACCTTCAGGCCTTGCCCGTAGACCTACTGGTTCCGGCCTACAGGTCCTTGATCCTCACATCCCGGTACGAGATCACGTCCGTCGTGCCGTGCACCTGCAGTCCGATGTAGCCGGAGGCGTAGCGCCGCCCGTCGGTGCCCGGGTCGTCCGCGCGGGGCGGGTAGAATTCCTGGCCGCCGGTGTTGTCGAACTCGTTGATCAGCACGCCGTTGCGGTAGACCTCGTAGTGCTGGTCCACCACCCGGATCTCGTAGTCGTTCCAGGTGCCCTTCTGGGTCATCCCCGCGCCGGCCAGACCCACCCGGTCGAAGCCGTAGATCGAGCCCGTCTTGTACATGTCGCCGTCGGGCCGGTCCAGGATCTGCACCTCGTGACCGAACTTGATGGCGGCCCACTCCGGGCGCGGCTCCTCGGGGTGGTCGTGGATCTGCGGGAACCGTACGAAGACACCGGAGTTGGCGTTGCCGGTGCCGGGCGCGTCGTCCCGCCACTGGAGCTTCAGCGAGAAGTCGCCGTACTTGCGCTCGGGGAACCACAGCATGCCGAGGCCGGACCTGGTGGTGCCGGAGGTGATCGAGCCGTCCGGGTTCAGGCTGAACGAACCGCCGCCCACCTGCTCCCACTTGGCGAAGGACTCCTCGGTGCCGTCGAGGATGGTGCGGTAGCCCTCGGTCTGGCCGGGCTTGCCGATGCCCGACTGGCGGGCGGCCTTGTTGATCGCCCGGTATTCACGCCGGTCGACCACGCCTTCCTTCAGCAGCCGGTCCATCACGGTCCGCACGTGCTTGAGGAAGAGGGCCTGGGAGGTCCACTCCTTCTCGTCCTCGATCAGCTCGCCGATCCGGCACCGGTTGTCGGTGACCCGGTTGGGCACCCCGGAGTCGACCGTGCCGACGATCACCGTCAGCCGCTCGTCGTACTCGGGGCAGTCGGGCGCGGGCACCCCGCCGCCGGCCACGACCGTGAAGCTCACGGACAGCGCCTCGGAGGTGTTGCCGGCCTTGTCGCTCGCCCGGTAGGTCACAGTGTGCCGGCCCGTCCGGTCGACGATCACCGGCTGGGTGTAGGCGAGGTACGGTCCGCCGTCGAGGGAGTACTCGATGGCGGCGACCCCGGATCCGCCCTCGTCGGTGGCGCTGACGGTCACCTTGGCGTTGCCGATGTAGGCGCCGTCGGAGTTGCGGTTGCCCTCGACGCTCACGCCGGTGACCGGCGGGGTGGTGTCCTTCGGCGGTGCGGCGACCACCGTGAACTCCACGCTCTTCTCCTCCGAGACGTTGCCCGCCTTGTCGGTGGCGCGGTAGCGCACGGTGTGGGTGCCGGCCTGGTGCACCATCACCGGGCCGGTGTAGGTCTGCCAGGCGCCGTCGCCGAGGGCGTACTCGATGGTGTTGACCCCGGATCCGGTGTCGGAGGCGGTGACGGTGACGGTCGCCATGTCGATGTAGGCGCCGTCCTCGTTCTGCTCGCCGTCGACCGTCGCGGAGGTCTCCGGCGGGGTGGTGTCCTCGGAGTCCGGTGCGACCACCGTGAACTGGACGCTCTTCTCCTCGGACACATTGCCCGCCTTGTCCAGGGCCCGGTAGCGCACCGTGTGCGTGCCGACCTGGTCGAAGACGACGGGCGCGGTGTACGGCTGCCAGGCGCCGTCGTCGCCCACCGCGTACTCGATGCGGTCGACGCCCGAGCCCTCGTCGGTGGCCTCGAGGGCGACGCTCGCCGAACCGACGTAGGCGCCGTCGGCGTTCCGCGCGCCCTCCACCTTCGCGGTGGCCTCGGGGGCGGTGGTGTCCTCGCCGCCGCCCTCGGTCACCACCAGGACGCCCTGCATCTGCCCGTGGCCGGGGATGGTGCAGTGGTACAGGTAGCGGCCGGGCGTGAGGGTGACCTCGGCGGTGTGCCGGCCGCCGTTGGCGTCGTTCGGGTTGGCGAGGATGTTGAGCTGGACGTCGCTGTTGTACTCGGGGTCGCTGGTGACGAAGGTCAGCGTGTGCGGCATGCCGGTGGTGTTGCCGGTGGCCTCACTGTTCTCGAAGACGATCGTCGCCGGTCCGGCCACCGCGGTGGCCGGTGCGGACAGATACTTGTCGATGTCGTTGCCGGCGGTCCAGGTCAGGACCTGGGCCGCTGCGCGGCCGGCCCCGTCCTTGGGCTGCCCGGCGGCGGGCATGGCCTGCAGGCCGAGCAGCATCATCAGGCCGGCCAGCAGCGCGGCCCACATTCTTCGCCGTCGTATCACTGTGTCCCCCTCGCGAGCTGGTCGGCGGCCGGGGTCGGCCCGCCGCCGGTGTAGGTGACCCGCCACAGCGCGGACTTGTCGTCGGAGGTGAAGAAGCCGCGGCCGTAGTCGAGGACGTAGAGCGCTCCGTCCGGACCGAACTTCCAGTCCATCAGGTTCTTGATGCCGTCGTTGCCGACCGGAACGATCTTCTTCAGGGACTCCGAGTGCACGGGCAGGCCGCCGTCGCCGAGCGTCTTCGGGTTCATCAGCACGGCGTTGCGCGGCTGGTCGGCGTCGTAGAAGTCACCGACGAACCACTTGCCGTCCCAGTAGGCCGGCCATTTGACGGAGCTGTCGCTGCTCTCGTCGTAGCGGTAGACCGGGCCGTTCATGGCGGCCTGGCCGCCGCCCTTGAGCCAGGGCAGCCGGTAGGTGGCCTCCTCCGCCTTGTAGGAGGGGATGCCGTTCTCGTCGCGCGGGAAGTCCGGGCCGCCGCCCTGCGGTGAGTACCAGATGTTGTTGGCGGTCACCGGCGGCAGGTTGACCAGGCCGTCGTTGTTGGGCGACTCGTTCTTCGGGTGGTCGCAGTCGTACCAGCCGAGCGGCTTGGACGGGTCGGGCAGGTTGCGGTCCCGGTAGGGCTGCTTGTTGCCCATGCAGTACGGCCAGCCCCGGTTGGAGGCCTTGGTGATGGCGGCGAAGGTGTCGTACTTGGCAGGGCCCCACACGGGCGAGGGCTGTCCGGCGTCGGGGCCGACCCAGCCCGCGTAAAGGATGTCGGTCGACTTGTCGATGAAGATGCGCGCCGGGTTGCGCACGCCCATCACATAGATCTCGCCGCGGGTCTTGCCGCCGCCCTCGTCGGGTTCCTTCCCGGTGAAGAGGTTGCCCTCGGGGATGGTGTACGTCCCGTCCGGCTCCGGGTGGATGCGCAGGATCTTGCCGTTGAGGTTGTTGGTGTTGCCCGCGGTGCGGCGGGCGTCGGCGAAGGACACGCCCTTGAAGTCGGGCTCGGGGTTGTTGCCCGAGTAGCCGTCGCTGAACCGGCTGGAGTTGTTGTCGCCGGTGGCGATGTAGAGGTTGCCCTTGGAGTCCCAGGCCATGCCGCCGCCGGCGTGGCAGCAGCTGTGGATCTGCACCGGCCACTTCAGCAGCACCTTCTCGCTGCTCAGGTCGAGCTTGCCGGTGGCCTCGTCGAAGGTGAAGCGGGAGACCCGGCGTTCGGCCATGTGGGTCTCACGGTTGATCTCCGAGTGGGGCGTGTAGTGCAGGTAGACCCAGCCGTTCTGGGAGAACTTCGGGTCCAGCTCGATGCCGAGCAGGCCCTCCTCGACCTTGACGAGCTCGTCGCCGCCGCCCTTGTTGCCGAAAACGGTCAGCTCGCCGGCCAGGGTGACCTTCTTGGTCTTCGGGTCGTAGACGTGGATCTGGCCCTTGCCCTTGCCGATGCCGGGGTTGTTCCAGTCGGTGATCACGGGCTGGGAGGCGTCGGCGCCGCCGCGGCCGATGTAGAAGACGCGGCCGTCGGGGGCGGTGACCAGGCCGTGCGGCTCGCCGATCTGGTCGTTCTGCCCGGGCTTGTTGGGCTGGGTCAGCCGCTCCGCCTTGTAGTTGCCGGTGATGGTCGCCTTGCAGTCGGCCCGGACCAGGCGGGTGGTCCACAGCAGGGCGCCGCGCAGGTGGTCGCGGAAGTCGGTCTCGTCGTAGGACGACACCGTGCCGCCCATGCCGGTGTAGAAGGACCGGCCGCCGTCGTAGTCGCGGCACCAGCTCACCGGGTGGTCCCAGCCGTTGGCGCCGGCGCCGGGCTTGTAGGTGGACTCGCGGACCCGGGCGACGGTGTGCACCTCGCCGGAGGGGTTCTTCACCCAGTTGAGCCACTGGTCGGGGCGCTTCCACTCCATCGGCAGGCTCTTGGTCGCCGGATGCCGGCGGTCGCCGACCTCGACCGTCGCCCGCTGGACGCCGGCCGGGCTTGAGGCGGCCGGGCGGGCGCCGATCAGTCCGGTGAACCAGTCCGAGTAGGGCTCGGCGCGGGCCGCGTCATGGATGCCGAGGAAGCCCCCGCCGGCCTCCATGTACGCCTCAAGTCCGGCCTCCTGCTCCGGGTCGAGGACGTCACCGCCGCCGGTCAGGAAGACCACGGTGTTGAAGCGGCCGAGCCGTTTGGCGTCGGTGAACACGGAGGCATCGCCGGTGGCGGTCACCTTGAACCGCTGGTTCTGCGGGCCGGAGAGGCCGATCTTCTCGATCGCCTCGATCCCGGCATCGACCAGCGGGGACTCCTCGCCGCCGGCGGCCGAGCCGTAGAACAGCAGCACCCGTACGTCGGAGCCGCCCGGGGGCGACTTGATGGACATCGTTGTCACCTCCGGCGCCGGGCGGGCGCCGGCGGCGGGGCCGGACAGCAGTCCGGCGGCGACGAGCCCGGAGGTGACGGCTGCCACCCAGGCGCTGCGCCGGGGGCCGGACCGTCTCGCTCTCCAGGCCTTTCTTGGGCTTCTGGTGCTCAACCCTCCTAATGACTCGGGTTCTTGATGCGATGTGAACCGCATGTGGCCACCCACCCCTCATCGGTCGCGGCAACAGCGTCAAGGAAGGTAGACCTCTTTTCGCCACGCGCCAATACCTATAGCCGCAATACCACGAACTTTGTCCAGGGCGTGGATAAACTGCGGTGCGGTCGCTACGGTTCTACAGGTTCATGACAGCCACACGGGAGTTCGGCATGGACAGACGCGGCTTCAACCGGAGGATGCTGCTGGGCGGCGCAGCCGTGGCGACATCGTTGTCTCCGCTGACTATGGCACCCGCTGCGCACGCCGCCGCCCGGCCGGCGAGGACCGCGCCCGCCGGCGGCGAGGTGAAGCGCATCAAGATGTACGCCGAGAAGCTGCCCGGCGGACGGATGGGCTACGGCCTGGAGAAGGGCAAGGCGTCGGTCCCCGGCCCGCTGATCGAGCTCAACGAGGGCGACACCCTGCACATCGAGTTCGAGAACACCATGGACGTGCCGGTGAGCCTCCATGTGCACGGCCTGGACTACGAGATCACCAGCGACGGCACCAGGCAGAACAAGAGCGCTGTCGAGCCGGGCGGCACCCGCACCTACACCTGGCGCACCCATGCGCCCGGCCGGCGCGCCGACGGCACCTGGCGTGCGGGCAGCGCGGGTTACTGGCACTACCACGACCATGTGGTCGGCACGGTGCACGGCACCGGCGGCATCCGCAACGGGCTGTACGGCCCGGTGATCGTGCGCCGCAAGGGCGATGTGCTGCCGGACGCGACCCACACGATCGTCTTCAACGACATGACGATCAACAACAAACCCCCGCACACCGGTCCCGACTTCGAGGCGACGGTGGGCGACCGCGTCGAGTTCGTCGTGATCACGCACGGCGAGTACTACCACACCTTCCACATGCACGGTCATCGCTGGGCCGACAACCGCACCGGGATGCTCACCGGTCCGGACGACCCGAGCCCGGTCATCGACAACAAGATCACGGGCCCGGCGGACTCCTTCGGCTTCCAGGTGATCGCCGGGGAGGGTGTCGGGGCGGGGGCCTGGATGTACCACTGCCATGTGCAGAGCCACTCGGACATGGGCATGGTGGGCCTGTTCAAGGTGAAGAAGCCGGACGGCACCATTCCGGGGTACGACCCGCATGCGCACCATCGCCCGCCCGCCGGGTCCGGGGGACATGACCACGATTCGTGATCGAGAACGCTCTCTCCTGACCGCGGTCACGGGACTATCCTGTCCCGCAACCGCAGGTGAGGAGCCCCGACGTGACCGACACAGCGCCGCGACCCACGCTGGAGGCCGTGGCCGCGCGCGCCGGGGTGTCCCGGGCCACCGTCTCCCGCGTGGTCAACGGCGGGGACGGGGTCAGACAGGCCCTGGTGGAACGGGTGCAGCAGGCCGTCGAGGAACTCGGCTACGTGCCCAATCAGGCGGCACGCAGTCTGGTGACCAAGCGGCATGACGCGGTCGCGGTCATCGTGGCCGAGCCCGAGAGCCGCGTCTTCGCCGACCCGTTCTTCGCCCGCCAGCTGCGCGGCATCAGCAAGGAACTCACGGCCCACGACAACCAGTTGGTGCTGCTGCTCACCGAGGGCCGCGGCGACCACGCCCGGGTCGGCCGCTATCTGGCCGGCGGCCATGTGGACGGCGCCCTGGTCTTCTCCCTCCACCTCGACGACCCGCTGCCGGAGCTGATCCAGCGGGCCGGCATTCCCACCGTCTTCGGCGGCCGCCCCGGCTGGTCGGGCGGCCGGGACGGCGTGGTGTACGTCGACAGCGACAACCGGGGCGGCGCCCGGGACGCCGTACGCCACCTCCTGGGTCTGGGCCGCACCCGGATCGCGCACATCACCGGCCCCCTGGACCAGACCTCGGCGGCCGACCGCCTGGACGGCTACCGCGACGTGATGGTGGACGCCGACCCGCGCCTCGTCGAGGAGGGCGACTTCACCGCCCGGACCGGCGAGCGGGCGATGCGCGCCCTGCTGGCCCGCTGCCCCGACCTGGACGGGGTGTTCGCCGCCAACGACCTCACGGCGGCCGGTGCGCTGCGGGCGCTGCGCGAGCACGGACGCCGGGTGCCGGACGACGTGGCGGTCGTCGGTTTCGACGACATGCCGCCGATCGCCGAGCAGACGGAGCCCGCGCTGACGACGGTGCGTCAGGACATCGAGGAGATGGGCCGCCTGATGGCCCGCCTCCTCCTCCGCGGCCTCGACCACGCCCCGTCCGGCGTGATACTGCCGACGACGCTGGTACGGCGGGACTCGGCGTGAGGCCCTCGGCCGTCCGGGGGTGAGCGATCCCGCCCGGCGGGCGGCTCCCGCCCGTGCTCCTTAGAGTCGGAGCATGGATCTGCCCGTGATGCCTCCCGTGAAGCCGATGCTCGCCAAGTCGGTGGCGAAAATCCCGGCGGGGATGCAGTACGAGGCCAAGTGGGACGGATTCCGGGCGATCGTGTTCCGTGACGGGGCGGAGGTGGAGCTGGGCAGCCGGACGGGGAAGCCGCTGACCAGGTACTTTCCCGAGCTGGTGAAGGCGTTGCGGGAGCGGGTGCCCGAGCGGTGCGTGCTGGACGGGGAGATCGTCATCGCGCGGGAGGGGCGTCTGGACTTCGACGCGCTGACCGAGCGGATCCACCCGGCCGACTCACGGGTGCGGATGCTGGCCGAGCGGACACCGGCCTCGTTCGTCGCCTTCGACCTGCTGGCGCTCGGTGACGAGTCGCTGCTCCGGGTTCCGCTGACCGAGCGGCGGGAGCGGCTGGTCGGGGCGCTGGCCGGGGTGACGCCGCCGGTGCACGTCGCGCCGGCGACGACGGACGTCGAGGTCGCCCAGGGGTGGTTCGAGCAGTACGAGGGGGCCGGGCTGGACGGGGTGATCGCCAAACCGCTGACCCTGCGCTACCTCCAGGACGAGCGCGCCATGTACAAGATCAAGCACGAGCGCACCGCCGATGTGGTGGTCGCCGGGTACCGGCTGCACAAGAGCGGCCCCGTGGTGGGCTCGCTGCTGCTCGGGCTGTACGACGACAAGGGCACCCTCCAGCACGTGGGGGTGTCGGCGGCGTTCACCATGAAGCGGCGCGCGGAGCTGGTGGAGGAGCTGGAGCCGCTGCGGATGGACGACGTCCAGGGGCATCCGTGGGCGGCGTGGGCGGAGGAGGCGGCGCACGAGTCGGCGCGGCTGCCGGGGGCGCCGAGCCGCTGGACGGGCAAGAAGGACCTGTCGTGGGTGCCGCTGCGGCCGGAGCGGGTCGCCGAGGTGGCGTACGACCACATGGAGAACGGGCAGCGCTTCCGGCACACCGCCCGCTTCCGCCGCTGGCGCCCGGACCGCACCCCGGAGAGCTGCACCTACGCGCAGCTGGAGGAGCCGGTCCGGTACGACCTGGCGGAGATCCTCGGCGGGCCCTGAGGCACTCCGGGCCGGGGCGCCGCGCGAGGATCCCCGTGTCACCGGCTGTCAGGGCTGCATGAGGATCTTGACCGCGCCGTCCCGCTTCTGCTGGAACATCTCGTAGGCCTGCGGTGCCTCGCTGAGCGGCATGCGGTGGGTGGCGAAGTCCTCCACGCCGAGCGGGTCGTCGTCGGTGAGGTGCGGGATGATCTCGTCGCTCCAGCGGCGCACATTGGCCTGGCCCATGCGCACCTGGAGCTGCTTGTCGAACATCGTCAGCAGGGGCATCGGGTCGGCCATGCCGCCGTAGACGCCGGAGATGGAGAGGGTGCCGCCGCGGCGCACCATCTCGATCGCGGTGTGCAGGGCGGTGAGGCGGTCGACGCTGAGGCGTTCCGCCATGGGGCCGCTCAGTTTGCGGGGCATCACGGCGGCGGCGTTCTGCACCAGCCGGGCCATGTGACTGCCGTGCGCCTCGGTGCCGACGGCGTCGATCACGGCGTCGGGGCCGCGCCCGTCGGTGCTGTCCTTGATCGCCTCGACGAGTTCCTTCTCGTCGTGGAAGGACCGCAGGTCGAAGGTCTCCACGCCCCGCTCGCGCACCCGGGCCAGCCGCTCCGGGACCAGGTCCACGCCGAAGACCTGCTCCGCGCCCCTGAGCCGGGCGACCCGGCAGGCCATGTCCCCGATGGGGCCGAGGCCGAGCACGGCGACGCTGCCGCCCTCGGGAATGTCGGCGTAGGCGACGGCCTGCCAGGCGGTGGGCAGCACGTCGGAGAGGTAGACGAAGCGGTCGTCCGGCGGGCCCTCGGGGACCTTGATCGGGCCGTACTGGGCCTGCGGCACCCGCAGGTACTCGGCCTGTGCGCCGGGGACGGCGCCGTAGAGCCGGGTGTAGCCGAAGATGGGCGCGCCCATGCCCTCGGAGTGCACCTGGGTGGTCTCGCACTGGGTCTGCAGCCCGGTCAGGCACATCCAGCAGTTGCCGCAGGCGATCTGGAACGGCACCACGACCCGGTCGCCGGCCTGGAGGTCCGGCACTCCGGCGCCGACCTCCTCGACGATGCCCAGCGGCTCGTGGCCCAGGATGTCGCCGGGTGTCATGAACGGGGTGAGCACCTCGTACAGGTGCAGATCGGATCCGCACAGCCCGGTCGAGGTGATGCGGATGATCGCGTCCGTCGGTTCCTCGATCTTGGGATCGGGGACGTTCTCCACCCGGACGTCCCGCTTGCCCTGCCAGGTCACTGCCTTCATCGCCGAGCGCTCCCTTCCGTGCCGGCCGCTGTCCGGCTCCTGCGGTGGGGCACCGGGTACCCGAGGGCACATGAGGCGAATCGTGGGCCGCGGGGCCGATCGGCGGAACCGCCGCGCGGGATCACTTCTGATCGGGTATAGCAACCGACGATCAGACAAGCGCACAATCGAGACAGTCGACGACAGGGCGTGGTGGCGACGGTGGGCACGGGACGAAGGGCGCGCACTCGAGGTGGCACCGCAGTGAGATCGTTGCTGGCGCTCTGCCTGGCAGCCGGACTCGCGGCGGGCTGCACGGTGGCGGGCGATCCCGACGACGGGCGCGGCCCGTCCCGGCGGTCACCCGGGGCGTCCGGGCGGGAGCCGGGCCCGGACGGGAGGATCGGCCCCTCGGTGCTCGCCGTGAAGATCGACAACTCCCGCGGGGCCCGCCCGCACACCGGGGTCGAGGACGCCGACGTGGTGTACGCGGAGCAGGTCGAGGGCGGACTGAGCCGGCTGATGGCGGTGTACGCCACCCGGCTGCCGGACCGGGTCGGACCGGTGCGCAGCGCCCGGGAGGCCGATCTGGAGCTGCTGCGCCAGTTCGACCGGCCGGTGCTGGCCTTCTCCGGCGCGCAGAGCAAGCTGAAGCCGCTGATCGAGGCGGCGCCCCTGACCCCGGTCACGCCCGAGTCGTTCTCCGGCGTCTACGCCCGGGGCGCCGGCCGTCCCGCGCCGCACAACCTCTACCTGCGTCCCGGGCGCCTGATGGACCGGCCGGCGGGTGCCGAGGCACTCACCACCGGATTCCGCTTCGGCCGGCCCCCGGCCGGCGGCACGCCCGAGGACTCCCGCACGGTGCGCTATCCGGCGGCCCGCTTCACCTTCACCTGGTCGGCGACGGACAGCCGCTGGCTGGTGTCGCAGGACGGAAGCCCGGCGCTCACGACCGGCGGCGAGCAGTTGGCACCGGCGACCGTGGTCGTGCAGTACGTGACCGTCCGGGCGTCCAAGTTCCAGGACTTCCTCGGCAACAACACCCCGTACACCGAGACGGTGGGCGCGGGGAAGGCCCTGGTGCTGCGCGGCGGCAAGGCGTACGAGGCGCGATGGAAACGGCCGGCCGCCGGGGACGGCACCACCTTCACCACCGAGGAGGGCGAGCGGATGAACTTCGCCCGCGGTCAGGTGTGGGTGGTCTACGCGAAGACGCCCTGATCCGGGCGGACCCCGGCCCCAGACCCGCCCCGGCCTCCGCTCAGCGCAGGCCCGCCCCGGCCTCCAGCTCCGTCCGGGCGCGTTCGGCGAGGCCGTCGGCACCGCAGGAGCGGGCGACGGCCAGGCCCTGTTCCAGGTCGGACGCGGAGCGGGCGAGGATGCCGTACTCGATGCGGGCCGCGGCGTGTTCGTACTGACAGGGCGAGGACTCCAGGTGGGCGAGGGCCTGCCCGGCGAGCCGGACCGCGCGCTGGCCGGTCTCCAGGGCCGCGGCCAGCCGCAGTGCCTCCCCCAGCGCCGTGTCGGTGCCGAAGCGTTCGGCCCGCCGGCGCACATCGACGGCGAGCCGGGCGGCCCGCTCGGGGTCCTCGGCCGCCAGCGCGCGGGCGAGGTCGGCGGCGCAGAAGACATGCACCGGGTTGTGGTGGCCGCGGGTCGCGGCGGCCTTCTCGGCGGCCTCCAGCTCGTTTATGCCGTCCTCGGTGCGGCCCACGGCCAGCAGCAGGCGGCCGCGCACCGAACGCGGGTCGGGCAGCACGATGGTGGACGGATACGGCGGGGCGAAGCCGTACTGCCCGGCGATCGCCCAGGCCTCGTCGACATGGCCGCGGGCGAGCAGCGTGTCGACCAGGTTGCAGGTGGCGGTCCAGTACAGCGGCAGCCCGCGCCCGACCTTCTCGGCGAGGCGCAGCGACTCGCGCAGGGAGGCCTCCGCCGCCTCGAGCCGGCCGCGCCTGCGGTGACCGAGCCCGACATAGGCGTGGGCGAGGGCCAGATGGCCGCCGCTCCAGCCGGCCGACTCATAGGCGTGCAGGGCCTCGTTGTAGAGGGTCTCGGCGCGGTCCAGGCAGTCGGTGTAGGCGTAGACACCGGCCAGCATCAGCAGCAGTTCCACACCCCACTCGGAGTCGGTCCAGCCGAGTCCGGGGGCGAGGCGGCCGTCGACCAGAGCGCGGTCGCACAGTTCGACGATCTGCTCGGCGTTCTCGCCGCGCATCATGGCGTCGAAGCCGCGCAGGATGAGCAGCGCACGCTCGGAGTTGTCGCGTCCGGTGCAGGTGGCGGCGAGTTCGGCGAGGCGTTCGGAGCGGTCCGGGGCGAGGGTGGCACCGGCGTGGATGCCCTCCCACATGAACTGCACGGCCTGCAGCCGCATCCGGGCCGGTCCCGGCCGCAGCCGGGCGGCCTCCGCCTCCACCGTGCGGACCGCCTCCTCCATCTGGTCGTTGTGCAGCAGCGCCTGGGAGAGGCGGATCACGGCGTCCACCCGCAGGTCACCGTCGAGGCCGGGCATGCCGAGCGCGGCGCGCAGATGCCCGATGGTCCGGGCGGGCGCGGTGAGGAAGGTGGCGCAGCCCAGCTCGTAGAGGACCTGGGCGTGGACCTCGGGGCGGGGCGGTTCCTCCAGGGCGCGTTCCAGGCAGCGGCGGGCGGCGTCCGGGGCGCCGACGGCGAGATGCTCTCGGGCGGCCTCGCGCAGCTGCTCGACGAGTTCTTGGTCGTCGTCCGGGTGGACCTCGATCAGATGCCGGGCGGCCGCGGCGGCGCCGCGCCCCGAGTCGGTGACGATGCGGGCCGCTATGCCGTGCATGGCACGGCGCAGGGCGTCGGGGATGGAGTTGTACACGGCGGTGGCGATCAGCGGGTGCACGAACTCCAGGTCGGCCGGTGACCCGCCGTTGCTCGCCGGGTCGGGTGCGGTCAGGATGCGGGCGCTGCGCAGGAGTTCGGCGCAGCGGACGGCGGCGTCGTGCTCCAGGGTGGCGAGGCGGGCCACCAGGTCGACGGTGACGCCGGTGCCGAGGATGGCGGCGGCCCAGGCGAACCGGGTGGCGTCGATGCCGAGTTGCTCCAGGCGGGCCACGAGGCCGCCACCGCGGGCGGACTGGTTGAGCACGCGCAGTTCACCGGCGTGCGCCTCGACCGGTTCGAGCGCGCTGTCCTGGACCTTGGCGAGGAGTTCGACGGTCTCGTAGGGGTTGCCGCCGGTGACGGCCCACACCTCGCGGCAGAACGCGGCGTCGGCGTGCTCGCCGAGGGTGGCGCGGGTGAGCCCGGCGGTGGCCCCGGGCGTGAGGGCGCTGAGGGTGGTGACGGGGTGGTCGGACGCGGCGGCCACGGCGTCCAGGTGACGGGCGCTCACCCCGGAGATGTCACCGGGTCTGCGGGCCACCACGACCAGGACGGGCAGGTCGTCGAGCCGCTCGGCGAAGGCGGCCAGCCAGTACAGGGTCTCCTGGTCGGCCCAGTGGGCGTCGTCGATGAGCAGCACCAGCGGCCAGTCCCGGCGGGCCAGCCGGCGCACCGCGGCGACCAGGCCCTCGCACACGCCCTGCGGGTCGGCGTGCCGCTCGCCCGGTTCCGCGATGCCTAGGGCGGGTCCGGCGATGTCGTACCAGTCGCCGAGGTACTCGCGGGCCTCCTCCCGCAGCATCGATATCAGCGCGGGCTGCAGGAGTTGGCGTACGACGTTGAAGGGGACGGAGCGCAGGGTCTCGCCGCCGCGTGCGGACCAGACGGTGCAGCCCCGCTGTTCGGCGATGCGGCGGGTCTCGGCGAGCAGCGCGGTCTTGCCGAGTCCGGCCTCGCCGCGGAGCACCAGCAGGCTGCCGGACGAGGTGCGGTCGGCACACAGGGTGTCGACGGCCTGTGCGATGGCGGCGATCTCCGCGTCGCGCTCCCACAGGGCCGAGGCTCCGGCCTTGGGCCGTACCTCCGTCATCCCGCTACCTCCCCAAGTCGCCCGAACGACGTACAGAAGTCGAGCGTATCCCTCTGCGTGCCCGAACGGTGACGGGTCGGAGCAGGAGTTGCCGTGACGGGTGACTCGGGGTGCGAAGGTCGACGCACCGGCGCCCTCACCTGGAGCGGACGGGTCAACCACTGTCAAGAATGCGTTATCTGACGGAACGTCATACAGGGGAGGAACGGTTCTTCCGGTCCTCTCATCCGGCTCTCACCGACGCCGCTTACGGTGGGGGCATGACGCAGCTGACTCCTCCCGGGTGGTACCCCGATCCCGGGCAGAAGAATGACGGGCCCGCCACCGAGCGCTGGTGGGACGGCGGCGCCTGGACGGATCAGGTGCGCCCGGCGGGACAGGCCGCCGACGCCTGGGGGCCGCCCCCGCCCGCCCGGCCGCCGTCCCGGCGGGGGCGCGCGGTCCGCACCGGGGCGGCCGTGCTGGCGGCGGTCGCGGTGCTGGCGAGCATCGGGGTGGGTGTCTACGTGCTGGCCGACGACAACGGCGGTGGAAACGGCTCCTCGGCCTCCCAGGAGCGGTCGGACCGTGAGGGCGGGCGGGGCGACCGGGACGGCGGCTCCGGCAAGGATGGCGGGGACCACGGGTCCGGCGGCGGCTCGGACGGAGGACCGGGCCGCTCCGGCGGCTCGGACGGGGCCGAACCCGGACCGGAGGGGTCCGATCCGCCGCTGGTGCGGAGCGGGTCGGTGACCGACACGCTGAGCGGGATCAGCCTGCCGGTCCCGAAGGGCTGGGCCGGCCAGGAGATGCAGGTGGGCGCCCATGTGTCGTCGGAGGAGACCTACAAGTGCCCCGGCGACTCCTCCAAGACCTGCACCAAGGGCGGCGCCTACTCGTCCCCGGCCCTGCTGCTCGGCACCCGCGGCACCACCCCGGAGGAGGTCGCCAAGGCGGACATCGCCGACAACGCCGAGGAGTCCTACGGCGGCTCCTCGTACGGGAGGATCACCTCCCACGACGTGCTGGCCTCGAAGGCGGTGACGGTGGCCGGGCAGAAGGGCTACCTGGTGCGCTGGCGGGCGGTGACCAGCAAGGGATCCGACGGGTTCGTCCAGTCCGTCGCCTTCCCCTCCCCCGCGCAGCCCGGGCGGATCGTCGTCGTCCGGCTCGGTGTGGACACCGACCAGACGCAGTCCCTGCTGGACGAGATCACCGAGGGCATCGAGGCTGCCTCGGGCAGCGGCCGGGGCCAGGACGTCTGACGGCCGGGGCAGGGCGTCCGGGCGCCAGGGGCCCGGCGGTCGTACCGGCCCCGGACAAGCGGCGGCCGGGTGGGGTGCCCCTCCGCTCCAGGGGCACCCCATCCGGCCGGGGGGGTGCGCGCCGCCCCCGTCCCCACGGTGCGGCGCGGTCGGGCCGCCGTCCGGTCATCCCATCGCCGGCGGCCCCGTTCTCAGGGCAGGCTCAGGGCCGGCAGTACGGCGGCCTCCACGAACCTGACCAGGTAGTCCGGGTCGGCGTCCTCGCCCTCCAGCACGGGCCGGGCCCGCAGGACGCCGAAGATCTGGGCCGGCACATAGTCGAGGGCCGGGTTGTCCCAGGCCACCTCGCCGCGCTCGACGCCGCGGCGGAGGATCTCGTCGAGCGCGGCGATCTCCGGCTCGACCAGCGCCTCGCGCAGCGCCTGCGCCAGTTCCCGGTCCCGGGTGACCGCGTGCCCGAGGGCCTGCAGCAGGGTGGTGTCCTTCACCGCCCACTCCCCCGCGCGCCGCGCCGCCTCGCGCAGATCACCGGCGAGGGTGCCGGTGTCGATCCCGGTGAAGCGCGTCTGCCGCCGGGAGCGCAGCGCGGCGGCCACGAACCGCGGTTTCGTGCGCCACTGGCGGTAGAGCGTGGACTTGCTGCACCGGGTGCTGGCGGCGACCTTCTCCATGGTGACGGCGTCGTAGCCGCACTCACGGATCTGGTTCAGCACGGCGTCGAAGAACTCCTGCTCACGCTCGGGCGTGATCTTGGAGCGGCGCGAGGTGCCGACCGTCTCCGGTCGCTCCGCGGCCTGCGACGTCATCCTTCAGCTCCTCGCTCTGTCCGCCCGGCCTTCGCCCGGACTCCGTGAGCCGTCTGCCCACCGGTACGCCACTGTACCGGTACGGAAGCGTATCGGTACAGCAGCGTATCGGTACGCGAGCGTATCGATGAAGGTCGGCAGTCGGCGGCCCGTTCAGGCGGCAAGACCGGCAGGAGGAGCGGAGTCCTCAGTCCGTGATGACCGCCGGGTCGCTCACCCCCGGCCGGCCGTTCTCCACGTGCCCCGCGAAGCGGCGGAGGAAGGCGGTGTCGGCCGGGGAGGTGACCGTCAGGTCGTACCAGCGGTGGCTCGCGCGCAGGCCGACGGTGCGGTGGACGGTGCCGCCGGGGCGGACGGTGACCGTGGTGGTGCGGTCGCGGTAGGCGTCTGTCAGGCGCAGGCGGGCGGTGTGCGGGGCCCGGTTGGTGAAGGTGAGGCGGATGTCGTCGCCGGTGTGGCGGGCGGTGACCTCGCAGCCCGCAGCGGTGTCCGTGCCCTTGAAGACGCGCAGGAAGCCGTTCGGGCCGTGCACGGTCAGGTCGTAGGAGCCGGCCGAGTGGGCCGGGTTCCAGGTGTCCGAGAGGGTCTTGCCGGCCTCGGTGGTGTAGGTCCAGGGGCCGTCGGCGCGGTTGCCGGAGGTGACCAGGAAGGCCGCCCCGGCCCGGGCGCCGGAGGAGAAGGTGAGCGTGAAGGTGCCGGCCGTGGTGTCTGCGGAGCCGTCCACCGCCGGGGCGTACTTCAGCGGGCGGGTCCGGCGCAGGCCGCGCTCCTGCCGGGGCATGCGCGGGTCCGCCGGGGGTGCCGGGCGGTAGTCGGGGTGGCGCTCGCGGTCCGGCGGCTCGTAGGCGCCGGTGTCCGGCAGTCCGGCGGGCCGGCTGTCCGGGCGGGCGAAGTCGAAGGCCGCGGTCAGATCGCCGCAGACGGCGCGGCGCCAGGGCGAGATGTTGGGCTCCTCGACGCCGAAGCGCCACTCCATGAACCGGATGATCGAGGTGTGGTCGAAGGTCTCGGAGCAGACATAGCCGCCCTTGCTCCACGGTGAGACGACCAGCATCGGCACGCGCGGTCCGAGACCGTAGAAGCCCTCGCGGTGCGAGGCGCTGCCGGGGAAGACGTCCAGGGAGACGTCGGCCGTCGAGCGGCCCTGCGCCGCGGACTTCGGGGGCACCGGCGGCACCACGTGGTCGAAGAACCCGTCGTTCTCGTCGTAGGTGATGAACAGCGTGGTCCTCGCCCAGACCTCCGGGTCCGAGGTGAGCGCGTCGAGCACCTGGGCGATGTACCAGGCGCCGTAGTTGGAGGGCCAGTTGGAGTGCTCGGAGAAGGCCTCGGGGGCGACGATCCAGGAGACCTGCGGCAGCCGGCCCGCCCGGACGTCGGCCCGCAGCTGGTCGAACAGGCCGTCGCCGTTCTTCACGTCGGTGCCGGTGCGGGCCTTGTCGTACAGCGGGTCGCCGGGCTTCGCCTCGCGGTACTGGTGGAAGTACAGCAGGGAGTTGTCGCCGTAGGTGCCCCGGTAGGCGTCGTCGATCCAGCCCCAGCGTCCGGCGGCATCCAGGCCGTCGCCGATGTCCTGGTAGATCCGCCAGGAGATCCCGGCCTGCTCCAGCCGCTCGGGGTAGGTGGTCCAGTCGTAGCCGAGTTCGTCGTTGCCGAGGACCGGGCCGCCGCCCTTGCCGTCGTTGCCGGTGTGGCCGGACCACATGTAGTAGCGGTTGGGGTCGGTGGAGCCGATGAAGGAGCAGTGGTAGGCGTCGCAGACGGTGAAGGCGTCGGCGAGGGCGTAGTGGAACGGGATGTCCGCGCGGTCCAGGTACGCCATGGTGGTGGTGCCCTTGGCGGGCAGCCAGCCGTCGTATCGCCCGTCGCGGTAGGCGGCCTGGCCGTCGGGCCAGCCGTGCGGGAGTCCTTCGAGGAACCGCATGCCGAGGTCGTCGGCGCCCGGGTGGAACGGCAGCACCTCCTTGGTGCCGTCGGACTGGTGCCACACCGGCTTGCCGCTCGGCAAGGCCACCGGATGCGGGTCGCCGAAGCCGCGGACGCCCCTGAGCCGCCCGAAGTAGTGGTCGAAGGAACGGTTCTCCTGCATCAGGACGACGATGTGCTCGACGTCCTCGACGGAACCGGTCCGGTACGCCGCGGGCAGGGCGGCGGCCCGCTCGATGCTGGCCGACAGCACACTGAACGCCGTTGCGGCGCCCGCGAGCCGGAGGAAACGCCGCCGGTTGACTTCGGGCATGGGTGGGTGACCTCTCGCCGTGGGGGAAGCTCGGGCCGGCCGGGACTGGTGTGGTGCGCGCGCAAGGAGTGTTCCAGGCGAACCGGACGCCGGGGAAGGGCGCGATTGCGCCGCGATGAACATCGGCGGGCCGCCGGTTCGTGACTCCGTGCGCGGCCGCCGCAGTGCGAACGTGCGGCGGCCATACGGGAGTTGGGCGGCGGCTGGACAGCCGTCGAAAGGGCCCAGCGGCAAGCTGCCGCCCCGGAGCCCAGGGCGCGAGACCCCCCAGGCAGATGGCTAATCCGCCGGCTCGTCCGCGCCCGTCTCCGGGACGAGGCCCACCGCGCGGATGCCGGCGACCGCCGCGCGCTCGTCGTTGGGCGAGGTGTCGCCGGTCGCGCCGACCGCGCCCAGCAGCCGGCCCTGCTCGTCCCGGACGAACACGCCGCCCGGCACCGACAGGATCCTGCCTCCGGCGAGGGCCGCGACCGACGTGAAGAACTCCGGTGCGGCGGCGGCCCGCCTGCCGATCTCGCGGTTGTCGATCCCGAGGCCGAGGACGCCCCACGCCTTGGCGACGGCGATGTCCGGCCGCAGCAGGCCGGCGCCGTCCTCGCGCGCCAGGGTCACCAGAGTGCCGCCCGGATCGAGGACAGCGAAGGTGAGCGGCTCCGGCTTCTCGTCGCGGGCGAAGTCGATGCCCGCCTGCACGATCTGCTGTGCCTGGGCCAGGGTGAGGCTCATGTGCGTTCCTCTCCTGTGTGATGGACGGGAACGGTGCGGCCGGCCGAGTCCGTGCGGCCGGAAGGGTCGGTGTGGCTGATCGCGTTGCGGTGGAAGCGGAGGAGGCTGGGTCGGCGGGCGGCGCGGAGGGCCCCGAGGGACAGCCCCTGGGCGTGTGCCAGCGCCACCAGGACCAGTGCGGAGCCCGCCGTCAGGGGCCAGGTGAGGGCCTGTTCACCGGTCAGGGCGGCGAAGAGGGCCGCGGCGACCGGGACGGCGACCATCCACAGCATCACCGCCGCCGAGCCCGCCTGCCCCACCGCCCGGTACCACAGGACCGGCCCGGCCACCGTCACCAGCAGCACGGAGTAGGCCAGCGAGGCCCAGCTCAGGGGCCGGCTCACCGTCCCGTGCACGGTGAAGCCCGAGACGGCGGCGAGCGGAAGCAGCACCGCCGTGCCGGCCGCGGAGGTCCAGGCCGTGACCCGCAGCGGGCTGTGGTGCCGCAGCAGCGGCCGTGTGACGACCGGGTACCAGCCCCACAGCGCGGCGGCGAGCAGAGCCATGAGGTGGCCCTGCCACTGGGTGGCCTCGGGGACGGAGGTGCCGCTCTCGCGGCCCAGTACGACCAGGACGACTCCGGCGAAGGCCACCGTCCCGGCCGCCGCGGCTCGTGCCGCGGACAGCGCGGCGCGCTCACCGGCCAGCCGCGCGAACAGCGCGGTGAAGAACGGTGAGAGGGCGATCAGGACGGCCGCGGCGGCCGGTGTGCTCGGGCCGCAGCCCGTACCAGATGTCGTGCAGCATGTCCTTGAGCAACTGGCGCGGGTCCCGGGCCTCGGGGCCGGTGAGCCCGTACCGCCGGGACAGCAGGCGGGCGTCGCGGGCGCGTACCCGCCGGCCGCGCAGGTCAGGTAGGCGTCCGGGTTGGCGTTGACGAAGGTGCGGGTGGGCAGCCGGAAGTGGCGGACGTAGTGCAGCGTGGTGTGGTGGTTGGAGGGCAGCCGCATCGCGCCGAGTTCGCCGTGGGTGCCGTCCCAGAAGCGGTGTGTGCGGATGCGGCCGCCGGGACGGCCCGAGCGCTCGTACACCGTCACCTCCAGTCCCCTGCGGACCAGTTCGTAGGCGCAGGCCAGGCCGGAGATGCCGCCGCCGATGACGGCGACGCGGCCGGTGGCGCCGGGGCGCGCCTCCAGAAGATCCGCGGGGAACCGGAACTGCTCGTCGAAGGGGCCGGCGGTGTGGGTGTCCGTCATGTCACCGAACGCTGGGCAGCGGTGCGCGGCGGTTGGTGGAGGCAGGATTGCAGTCGCATGAAACCGCGGAGACCCTGCTTCCGGCTTGGTGATGCTCCGTCGGCTCGGCTGTCACGCGGGCTCCGGTGCCCCCTGCCGGGTGTGGGCTCGGGTGTGCGCGGCCCAGTCGACGATCTGCACCGCGGCGCCCGCGGCCTCCTCGCCGCGGCAGTGGGCGTGGTGCCTGCGGGCGATGGCGTCCAGGGCGAGGCGGGAGCCGAAAGCGGGGTGGGCCGTGAGACGGCGTGCGTACGCCCACAGCCGGGGGTGCTCGGTGACGCGGTGCACGGCGGCGGCGTCCAGGTGGTGGCGGTGCACCGTGTCCAGGTGCACCAGGGTGACCCACACCTGCACGTCGGCGAGGGTGAGTTCGCCGCCCAGCAGATGCCTGCCGGAGACGAGGCGGCGCTCCAGCAGGTCCAGTGCGCGCAGCAGGGTGGCGAGGGCGAGGTCGCGTGCGGCTCGGTCGCCGGAGTGTGCGCCGGCCCGCTGGGCGGCGCCGTTGATGCCCTGCTCGCAGAGCCGGCCGATGGCCTCGATCTCCTGCTCGGCGCCGCAGGGCAGCAGGTCGGGGCCGTGGCCGCCGAAGTGCCGGGCGAGGTCACGGAGGATACCGGGGGTGAGGGTGCTGACGATCCGGCCGGTCCAGTCGTCGCTGAGGACGGGCGCCAGGGCCGCGTCGCCGCGGGCGAGCACCGGGATCCAGTGCGCGAACAGCGCGCCGGTGGAGTAGTGCTTGACCCCGTCGAGGACGTACGAGGCGTCGGGGCGCCGGGCTAGCCGGGTACGGATGTCCTGCACATGGGCGGTGCCCGCCTCGGACTGGGCGTTGCCGAACCGCTTGCCCGCGAGCACCTCGCCGAAGAAGAACTCCTGCTGCTGCGCCGTTCCCTGACGGCGCAGCACATTGATGTACACGAAGTGGCTCTGCGGGATCTGGGCGTGGCTGGCGTCGGCCGAGGCCAGCAGCCGGAAGATCTCCGCGAGTGTCTGGTGGCTGACGTCGGCGCCGCCGTACCGGGCGGGCACCGTCACGGCGAGCAGACCGGACTGCGACAGCCGCTCCACCTCCGCGTGCGGCAGCAGCCGCCGGGCGTCGCGCTCGGCGGCGCCCTTGCGGAAGTCCGCGGCGAGTTCGGCGGCGACGGCGAGGGCCTCGGCGTCGCCGGTGAGGACGGCCGCGGCGCTCATCCGGTGGCCGCGAGCAGGGTCGCCCGGCCGCCGAGCGCCAGCGAGAACTGGTCGGTGACCTGGTCCAGGGCCTCGGCGGCTCCCGGTGCGACGGTCAGGGTGCCGTCGTCGGCCACGGTGATGTCCTTGTCGAGGGTGAACCAGCCGGGCGTGATGTGGGCGGGGCCCATGGAGTTCAGCACGGGGCGCAGGGCGTAGTCGATGGCCAGCACATGGGCGGTGGTGCCGCCGGTGGCCAGCGGCAGGACGGTCTTGCCGGCCAGCGCGTACTGGGGCAGCAGGTCCAGCAGGGACTTCAGCAGTCCGGAGTAGGCGGCCTTGTAGACGGGGGTGCCGATCACGATGCCGTCCGCCCGCTCGAACAGGGCGGTGGCCTCGGTGATCGCCGGGTGGCCGAAGTCGGCGTGCAGCAGGGCCTCGGGCGGGAGGGTGCGGACGTCGAAGGGGATGACGTCGTGTCCCTGGGCCCTGAGCCGGTCGTCCAGGCGGCGCAGCAGCCGGGCGGTTCGGGAGGTGGCGGAGGGACTTCCGGAGACGGACAGGACGGTGGCCATGGGCGGACCTTTCGGGATCGTGCCGGATACCCGGGATGGTTCCGGACAGCGGAGGCGGTCGGGACGCGGGTTCGAGCGGATCAGGCTCGGGTATTGGACGCGCTCGGGCGTGGTGGGGCGGTGGGTGCGGGCGTGGACGGCCGGGAGCCGGATGCCGGCCGGTCAGGCCCGGGCGTGGACGGGCTCGGACTCGGTCTCCCGGGCCTCCAGTTCGCGGACCAGGGGCAGGACCCGCTTGCCGAAGTACTCGACCTCCTCCAGGTAGTGCAGGAAGCCGAGGGGGAAGAGGCCGACGCCGAGCCGCTTGCAGGCGACGATGCGCTCGGCGATCTGCTCGGGGGTGCCGATCAGGCCGGTGCGGCAGCCGTCGTTGTACTGGACCAGGTCCTCGAAGGTGGAGTCCTGCCACATGCCCTTGCCGTCGGCGGTGGAGGGTCCGGCCTGCTGGACGGCGTCACGGAAGCCGTGCACGGCCGGGGTGTCGGCCTTGGCGACGATCTCCCGCAGCGTCTCGCGGGCCTCGGCCTCGGTGTCGCGGGCGATGAGGAAGCCGTTCAGGCCGAACTTCGGCGGTGTGCGGCCGGCCCTGGCGGCGGAGGCGTGCACGTCGCGGAGCTGCTCGGTGACGCCGTCGAAGTCCTTGCCGTTGGAGAAGTACCAGTCGGAGACGCGGCCGGCCATGGCGCGGGCGGCGGTGGAGTTGCCGCCCTGGAAGATCTCCGGGTGCGGGCGGCCGGGCGTGGCGAGCGGCTTGGGCTTGAGCGTGAAGTCGCGCAACCGGTAGAAGTCACCGGCGAGTTCGGCGTGGTCCTCGGTCCAGATGGCCCGCAGGGCGCGGATGAACTCCTCCGAGCGGCGGTAGCGCTCGTCGTGCTCCAGCCAGGGCTCGCCGAGGGCGGTGAACTCGCCCTTGAACCAGCCGCTGACGACGTTGACGGCGAAGCGGCCACCGGAGAGGTGGTCGGCGGTGGCGCCGAACTTGGCGAGGACGCCCGGGTGCCACAGGCCGGGGTGGACGGCGGCGATGACCTTCAGCCGCTGGGTGGCGAGCAGCAGGGCGAGGCTGAAGCCGGTCGACTCGTGCTGGTACTCGGCGCCGTAGCCGGCCATGTAGCGGACCTGGCTGAGGACGTAGTCGAAGCCGTTGTTCTCGGCGAGCACGGCCAGTTCGCGGTTGTAGTCGTAGCCCCAGTCGGTGCGCTGCTCGATGGTGCTGGTGACCAGGCCGCCGCTGACGTTCGGCACCCAGTAGGCGAAGCGGAGGGGATCGGATGCGGGCGGGACGGACATGGGGACTCCAGGCGGAAATGCGCACGCGGGAAAAGGGACGCGTGCGGTGACAGGGAAACGTGTTCAGGGGCCGGTATTCAGGCGTGCGGGAACGCCGGTCCCGGCGGCTGCCGGAAAAAGGATTCACCGCGGCGGACGGGCGCCGGCGGAATGCGCGAAGAAGGGGCGGGCGCGGGTGCGAGGGTTTCCCTCGGGTGCGCTCAGACGCGGGAGCGACAGCAGGAGCTGGAGACACGCGCGAGGTCGACGTGGCGTCGCTGCGTGAGGTCCGGTCGCTTCATGCCCTCGATCAAAGCAGCGGGGAGTCCGGCCGGTCAAGAATGCCCGGATGCAATTCCACATGCTGAGAGTCGTAATTCACGAGGTTGTCATAGGGATTCCCTTGAACGCGGTGCGGGTCCGGGGGCAGCCTGCTCGGCGTGCGTAACGAACAGCTGGAATACATCGCCGCCGTCACGCGCCTGGGCTCGCTGCGGCGGGCCGCGGAGGAACTGCACCTGTCCCAGCCGGCCCTCAGTGAGACCGTGCGGAATCTGGAGCGGGAGCTCGGTGTGGACCTGCTGGAGCGCAAACGGTCCGGGGCGAAGATCAGCGACGAGGGCCGCGAGCTGCTGCCGCACATCATGAGCGTGCTGGACGCGGTCGACCGGCTGCGCGGCGCGGCGGGCGAGCAGCACCGCATCAGCCGTATGGTCCGGCTCGGCACGGTCAACACGGCCACCGTCCCGCTGGTCATCCCGACCGTTCGGGAGTTCCGGGCCGCGCACCCGGTGACCCAGGTGGAGCTGGTCGGCGCGCAGCAGGCCGAGATCCACCGCGGGCTGCTGGAGGGGGCGTTCGGCCTGGGGCTGGTGAACTACCTCGGCGGTGCGCGCCGCCGGGCATCACGAGCCGCACCTCGGCGCGCCGCCGGGCATCACGAGCCGCACCTCGGCGCGCCGCCGGGCATCACGAGCCGCACCTCGGCGCGCCGCCGGGCATCACGAGCCGCACCTCGGCGCGCCGCCGGGTGTCACGGGGCCGCCCACAGTCCCCGGACGTGCCCGAGGTGCCGGGTCATGACGGCCCGTACGGCGTCCTCGTCGCGGGCGAGCAGCGCGTCCAGGATCTCCAGATGCTCCTCGGCCGAGGCCTTCAGCCGCCCCTGCTCGGCCAGCGCCGTCAGCCCGAACAGCCGCGAGCGGCGCCTCAGATCGCGGACGACCTCGACCAGATGCTGGTTCCCGGCGAGCCGGAGCAGCCCGAGGTGGAAGCGGAGGTCGGCCTCGATGTAGGCGATGAGGTCACCGGCGACTGCGGCGGTGACGATCTCCTCGGCGACCGGGCGGAGCGCCTGAAGGTCCTCCGGGTCGGCGGTGCTGGCCAGTGAAGCCGTCGTCGGTGTCTCGATCAGGGAGCGTATGTGCGTGTACTCGTCGAGCTGCCGCTCGGAGACGGCGGTGACCCGGAAACCCTTGTTGGGCACCGTGTCGACCAGTCCCTCCTTGGCCAGGTCGAGCAGAGCCTCGCGCACCGGGGTGGCGGAGACTCCGAAGCGGGCGGCGAGACCGGGGGCGGAATGTATCTCTCCGGGGCGCAGCTCACCGGCGATCAGCGCGGCGCGCAGGGCCTCGGCGACGCGCTCCCGGTAGCTCGGCCTGCGGCCGCCCAGCCGGGGCAGCGCGGGGTGTTCTCGGTTCACAGCACGAACCCTGCCGGGAAGGGGTCGTCGGGGTCCAGCAGGTACTGGGCGGTGCCGGTGATCCAGGCACGCCCGGTGAAGCTGGGCAGCACGGCCGGCCGGCCCGCCACCTCGGTGGTGCCGAGCAGCCGGCCGGTGAAGCGGGTGCCGATGAACGACTCGTTCACGAACTCGGTGTGCAGCGGGAGTTCGCCGCGGGCGTGCAGCTGGGCCATGCGGGCGCAGGTGCCGGTGCCGCACGGGGAGCGGTCGAACCAGCCGGGGTGGATCACCATGGCGTGCCGGGAGTGACGGGCGGTGGCGCCGGGCGCGTACAGGTGGACGTGATGGCAGCCCCGGATGGTCGGGTCCTCCGGATGGACGGGCTCCTCGGCGGCGTTGATCGCCTCCATCAGGCTCAGTCCGGCGGCGAGGATCTCCTCCTTGCGGGAGCGGTCGAAGGGCAGGCCGAAGGCGTCCAGCGGCAGGATGGCGTAGAAGTTGCCGCCGTAGGCGAGGTCGTAGGTGACCGTGCGGCCGTCGGCGAGGGTCGCCTCGCGGTCGAGGGCGACGGCGAAGGACGGCACATTGCGCAGGGTCACCGTCTTGGCCGCGCCGCCCTCGACGGCCACCTCGGCCACCACGACCCCGGCGGGCGTGTCGAGGCGGATCGTGGTGACCGGCTCGGTGACCTCGACCATGCCGGTCTCCACCAGCACGGTCGCCACGCCGATGGTGCCGTGCCCGCACATCGGCAGATAGCCGGAGACCTCGATGTAGATCACGCCCCAGTCGCAGTCGGGCCGGGTGGGCGGCTGCAGGACCGCACCGCTCATCGCGGAGTGGCCGCGCGGCTCGTTCATCAGCAACTGCTTGATCTGGTCGCGGTGTTCACGGAAGTACAGCCGCCGCTCGTTCATGGTGGCGCCGGGGACGCTGCCGATGCCGCCGGTGATCACCCGGGTGGGCATGCCCTCGGTGTGCGAGTCGACGGCGTGCAGGACGAGTCTGCTGCGCACGGTGCGGCCCCCTTCACGCCAGTCCGGCCGCGAGGGCCTTCTCGGTGGCCGCGCGCACCACCGCCTCCTGCTCGGGCAGCAGCGGCATGCGCGGCGGGCGGCAGGGACCGCCGTACCGGCCGGCCAGGTCCATGGACAGCTTGATCGCCTGGACGAACTCCACGCGTGAGTCCCAGCGCAGCAGCGGATGCAGCTGCCGGTACAGCGGCAGCGCGATGTCCAGGTCCCCGCTGGTGGCCGCCCGGTAGAGGTCCGTGCAGGCGCGCGGCAGCGCGTTGGGGTAGCCGGCCACCCAGCCCTTGGCGCCGGCGACGGCGAGTTCCAGCAGGACGTCGTCGGCGCCGGCCAGCAGATCGAGCTCGGGCGCGAGCTCGGCGATGCGGTACGCGCGGCGGACGTCCCCGGAGAACTCCTTCACCGCCTGGATGTGTCCCTCGCCGTGCAGCCGGGCCAGCAGCTCGGGCACGAGATCCACCTTGGTGTCGACGGGGTTGTTGTACGCCACCACCGGCAGCCCGGCCCCGGCGACCTCGGCGTAGTGGGCGAGGACGGAACGCTCGTCGGCGCGGTAGGCGTTGGGCGGCAGCAGCATCACGGCCCGGCAGCCGGCCTCACCGGCCTGCTCCGCCCACCGCCGGGCCTCGGCGGCCCCGTAGGCGGCCACCCCGGGCATCACCCGCTCCCCGCCGACGGCGGACACGGCCGTCTCGACGACGCGGGCGCGCTCCTGGTCGGTGAGCACCTGGTACTCGCCGAGCGAGCCGTTCGGTACGACGCCGTCACAGCCGTTCCCGACCAGCCAGGCGCAGTGTTCGGCGTAGCGGTCGTAGTCGACGGAGAGGTCGGTGTTCAGCGGGAGGGCGGTGGCAACGAGGACGCCGCGCCAGGGGCGGTCGTGGTCAGTCATGAAAATCCTTCCTCGGCAGGGGGCGGCGTGGGTTCCGTCGGTCGCGGGGGTTCCCGGAGGTGCTGCGCGGCGAGGACGCCCAGCGGCACGGGCTGGGCGAACGGACGCCGGGGGGCGGTGAGTTCGCAGCCGGTGAGCCCGGCGACGGCGGGTGAGCACATCCGGCCCTGGCACCAGCCCATCCCGGCCCGGGTGAGCAGCTTGACGCTCCGCAGGTCCCCGACGCCCAGCCCGACGGCCTCGCGGATCTCGCCCGCGGTGACCTCCTCGCAGCGGCAGACGACGGTGTCGTCGGTGACCTGGTCGGTCCAGTGGGCGGGCGGTGCGCAGGCGCGGCGGAGGGCGTCGGCGGCCCTGCGCAGCCGGGCGCGTGCCGTGACGGCGGCCGGTGCGGGTGTGTACGGGGTGCCGTGCAGCTGGGCGGCGACGGAGCGGCCCGCCAGATGCCCCTCGGCGAGGGCGAGGGGCGTGCCGCCGATCCCGGTGGCCTCACCGGCCGCCCAGACGCCGGGGACGTCGGTGCGCTGCTGGTCGTCCACGGCCACGGCGGTGCCCTCGAGGCGGCAGCCCAGGGTGGTGGCGAGGTCGGTGTGCGGCAGCATGCCGTGGCTGACGGCCAGCGTGTCGCAGGGCAGGAACCGCTCGGTGCGGGGCCTGACACGGCCCTGTGCGTCGAGTGCGGCGACCGTGACTCCGTCTACGCGGTCGTCGCCGCGGGCGCGGAGCACGGTGTGGCGGGCGAGGAACGGCACCCGGTGCCGCAGCAGCCGGGCGGCGTACCCGGCGGCCTCCGGGAGCTTGCCGGCGAGTGAACTGCCGTACCGCGCAAGGCGCCGGGGATCGGTGGACTCGACGACCGCGGCGACGGAGACACCCGCGGCGGCGAGCGCCGTCGCCACCGGCAGCAGCAGCGGACCGGTGCCGGCGACGACCGCCGTCCGGCCCGGGACGACGAGGCCGGCCTTCAGCATGGCCTGCGCCCCGCCCGCCGTGACCACACCGGGCAGGGTCCAGCCGGGGAAGGGCAGCACGGTCTCGTAGCCGCCGGTGGCCAGCAGCAGCGCGGTGGCGTGCAGTTCGACGGACCGCTCCTGCTCGGGGCCGAGCAGCGCGTGGACGGCGAAGCCGTCCGATGTCCGCTCCACGCACCACACGTGGTGGTCCGTCAGCAGACGGACGGTGCTCGCGGCAAGCGCTGCGCGCAGGCGCGTCCAGGTGCGCCACTGATGGTGCAGCCCCTGCGGGCGCGCGGCGCGCAGGTCCGCGGCGGGCTGCCGGTAGAACTGGCCGCCCGGTGCCGGTGCCGCGTCGACGAGCGTGACACGCACGCCTCGCGCATGGGCCGCCAGGGCCCCGGCGAGTCCCGCCGGTCCGGCGCCGATCACCGCGAGGTCAGTCCGCATGCCCGGTCCCCCGCTGGGTGCGGATGACGTCGCCGGGACGGGCCGGGACGAGGCAGGCACGCTGGTTGGGGCGGTCGTTGACGGTGACCAGGCAGTCGAAGCAGACGCCGATGCCGCAGAAGACACCACGCGGCCGTCCCCCGCCCCGGGTCGATCGCCAGGAGGTGACACCGGCCTCCCAGAGCACGGCGGCGACGGTCCGCCCGGGCAGCGCCGGGACGTGCCGTCCGTCGAGGACGACGGTGAACGCAGGGCCGGGACGGGCCCGCGCCAGATCCAGGGGATTCATCGCCGGGCCTCCTGTTGAGGGGTGTCGGGGAAACGGTCGGGGCGGAAGGGCGCGAGCGCGGGCTCGGGCGCGTGCCCGGTCAGCGCGCGGGCGATCAGGTGGCCCGTGCCGGTCGCAAGACCGATGCCCGCTCCCTCGTGGCCGCAGGCGTGCAGCAGTCCGGGGGCGCGCGGGTCGGGGCCGATGGCGGGGAGGTGGTCGGGGAGGTACGGGCGGAAGCCGGCGTAGGTGCGGATCGCCCGGACGGCGGTGAGGAAGGGGAACAGCCGGGTGGCGCCGGCGGCCAGCGCCCGTACCGCCGGGAGGGAGAGGGTGCGGTCGAAGCCGACGCGTTCCCGGCTGGCGCCGATCAGGACGGGCCCGGCGGCCGTGCCCTCGACCACCGGGGAGGTCTGCAGTGCGGCGGAGTCGCTGGCCACGTCGGCCACATAGCCGGCGGCGTAGACCTTGTGCCGGATGCGGGGCGGCAGGGGTTCCGTGACGAGGACGAAGCCGCGCCGGGGCAGCACGGGCAGGGTGACACCGGCGCGGGCGGCCAGTTCGCCGCCCCAGGTGCCGGCCGCGTTGACGACGGCGGGGGCGTGGAGTTCACCCCGGTCCGTGCGGACGCCGTACACGGTGCCGTCGCGGGCGCGCAGCACGCGGGTGACCTCGTGCCCGGTGAGGAGGCGGGCGCCGGAGGTGCGCAGCAGGTGGGCGGCGGCGAGGGCGGGCATCACCTGGGCGTCCTGGGGGTAGTGGACGCCTCCCGCCAGACCTGGGGCGAGGTGCGGTTCGAGGTCGGTGAGGCGGTCGGCGGTCACGGGCTCGGCCCGGACTCCGGCGGCGCGCTGCCCGGCGGCCAGCCGCTCGAGCGAGTCCAGCGCCTCCGGCATCTCGGCGACGACGAGTCCGCCCTTGGGGTCGTACTCGATCTCCTTGCCCAGCTCCTCGGCGAGCTCCCCCCACAGTCGCAGCGACAGCAGCGCCAGGTCGAGTTCGGGGCCGGGGGTCTTGTCGGAGACGAGAAGGTTGCCCTCGCCCGCTCCGGTGGTGCCGCCGGCGACCTGGCCCCGGTCCACGACGATCACGTCGAGCCCCGCGCGAGCCGCGTACAGCGCACAGGCGGCGCCCGTCATCCCGGCGCCCACTACCACGACATCGCAGGTCAGCGACTCGCTCACGCCAGTACTATGTCACACAGCACACTACGGCAGAAGAGGGCGGGAACGACGCGGCGCGGAGCCGGCCGTATACCCCTGTTCCTGTTCCCGTGTTCCGACTTACCGCGTTCGGTCTTCCCGTGCTCGGTCTTTCCGCGTTCGGTCTTCTCGTGCTCGGTCTTCCCGTGCTCAGTCCGCCGCGGGGACGACGCGCAGGTGGGAGACCGCGCGGCGGGACCTGCGGGGCCTCGCCGGGGCGCGGCGCGCCTCGCGCAGCACCAGGGTGAGCCGGGTGCAGCCGAGTTCCTTCAGGGTGCCGGTGGTCTCGGCGACGATGCGGCATTCGGTGGTTCCCCAGCGGGGGTCCGGGTGGCGCAACGGGCGTACGGCGCCGTCGTGTTCGGCGGCCCGCTCGCCGACGACGCGCAGCCAGTGCGGCAGGCCGTGCCGGTAGGCGGCCTCCATGATGGGGTCCTGGGCGATGTCGCGGCGGATGGACTGGAGTTCGTGGTCGTGGCCGTAGCGCTCGGCGGTCTGCGCGAAGTGGGCCAGCATCGGCAGGCACCAGCTGGACTCGTGGTCGCCGAGCACGGTCGCGGCGTCCGGGTGGAAGAGGACGAAGCGCAGGAAGTTGTCGTCGGGCATGGCCGTGGGATGCGGCCCGACCTCCCGGAAGAGTGTCCGGAAAGCGCTGTTGGTGAGCAGCACGTCCCAGCGGTGGTCCACGACGAGGGAAGGGAAGGAGACGGCCTCGAGGACCGTGGCGTAGTCCTCCAGGTAGGCCTGTGCCTCGGGAGTCTGCGGGGCGGGCCGCGGTGCCGGCCGCTGCCCTCCTGCCTGATGTGCCATCGGGAGGTCACCCCTCTTGCCTGTGCGGCCCTGACGCGGCGCCCCGATCCTGCTGTCCGGACGCGAAGCATGTCAACTATCGTGGCATTCCCTGCCGGTTGACGGCTGAAATTGGCCACAGTTGTGGCGAGACCTGGATGTCAGTTCGACACTGGGGCTAGTCTCCGTGACGTTCGCGGCGAACGCTTGTGAGAAGCCTGTGAGAGACATAGGAGATCTGTCGGTGACGGGTGGGGGCTTCGAGGATCCGGGCACCGCGCCGATGGCCGTGCTGTCCGCGGTCGTCGCCCGCGTCACCGCCCTCGCCGACCGGCTCGGCGTGCCGCATTCCGAGGTCTTCGACATCGGCCGGCTGTCCGTCGCCTCCGGCGTTCCGGAGCCCGTGGTCAAGGCGCTGCTGAGCGGACGGCCGGCGGGCGAACCCGATGTGCAGGCCCGGTTCGTGCAGCGCCTGGATCTGCTGCGCCGCACCCGGCTGAAGCCGAACGGGCGCAAGTACACCCAGCAGGAGATCGCCGACGGCGCGGGCATGTCGCGGCAGCAGGCGGGCGCGCTGATCAACGGCGACCGGCGGCCCACGATGGAGCACTGCGACGCCATCCAGCGGTTCTTCCGGGTGCACGCGGGCTTCCTCACCGCCGAGGACCCGGAGGCCCTGGCGGGCGCGCTCCAGCAGACCGAACAGGACCTGCTGCAGAAGCTCGCGGACCGCGAGAAGAAGGCAGCCGCGGAGGCGCAGAGCGACCCGCTGGAGCGGCTGCTGCAGAACCACGGGGTGCGCGGAATCGCCTGGCGGGCCGCGCAGTTGCCCACCGACCAGCACCGCGACAAGGTCGCGGAGTGGCTGGACATGCTCCTGGAGAGCGTCCAGCGGCCCGAGTCCTGACCAGGGGAGAACTGTGGGCATCGGCAGGGAGATGCGCCGCCTGTGCGGCGAGTTGGTCGGGGAACTGACGCTTCCGGTCCCGGCGCGGCCCACCGACCTGTACGCCGCGCTGTGCGAGGCGATGAGCAGACGCCGGGGCCGGCCGGTGCTGTTCCGCACGGCCGCGTTCCCGGCCGGCACGGCGAGCGGGCTGTGGCTCGACATGGCGGACCAGGACCTGGTGGTGATCGAGGAACGCACCGCCCCGGACCACCAGTTGGTGATCCTGGGTCATGAGCTGTGGCACATGACGGCCGGGCACCACGGCCACCATGTCGCGGGCGCCGAGGTGGCGACCCGCTTACTGAACGACAGCTACGACGAGGACGCCCTGCGCGCGACCGTCCAGAAGGTCGCCGCGCGGACCCGTTTCGACCAGGCCGAGGAGAAGGAGGCCGAGACCTTCGGGCTGCTCCTGGCCAGCAAGTGCCGTACCTGGCTCGCGGGTTCGTCGCTCCGCGGCCCCGTGCAGCGCGACCATCTGGCGGGCCGCATCGAGGTGTCCCTGGGGTATCTCGGTCCCAAGAGCTGATGGGGCATCTCGGCCCAAGAGTTGAGGGAGGCGATCGACCGGGGCACCGGGCGGAGAAGATCGCTGCGCCGGACGGGCGATCCGACCTGCGACGACGGCCGATTGTCAGTGGTGGGCGGCAAGCTGGAGGTGCGTGGCCCCTGCCGGGGCGCGGACCTTCGACCGAGAAACGGGGAGAGCCGAGCGATGCCCACCGCCGTACTGACCGACCGCGAGCGCACCGCCGTCCAGGCCTATCTGCGGCTGCTGCACACCGTGCGCGCCACCTTCGACACGCACAGCGGTCCGCCCGGCACCGCCCGGCCCCCCGTGGTGCCGCCGTCCGTGCTGGAGGAGGCGGAGGCCGCGCTGGCCCGCGCCGGACTGACCGGCAACGAGGAGGAGTTCTTCCGGATGCTGCGGGACTGGTGCCCCGAGCGGTGACGTGAGCGTCAGGTGCTGCGCGAGTGAACCACGGGACGGAGGGCGGCGGTTCACTCGCCCGGCACGGCGATCCGCCGGGGCCGGCGGGTTCAGTCGCCCGGCACGGCGATCGCCGTGGCGATCAGGCCCCCTTCCGCGGCCCAGCGCCCCTCGAAGCCGCCGATGCGGCGCCCGCCCACCAGCGGACCGGGGACGAGCAGCTCCGCACGGAAGGTGCCCCCGGCGCGTCCACCGGGGCCCTCAGGATCGGAAGGATCTGCGGGGTCGGCGTGCAGCTGGATGTCGGCCTCGCTGAAGTCCAGCCACTTGCCGGTGAGCGGAAACCACGCCTTGTACACCGACTCCTTGGCGCTGAACAGCAGCCGGTCCCAGTGCACCTCCGGCCGCTCGGCGGCGAGCCGGCCGACGCGTTCCGCCTCCGCCGACAGGGCTATCGCGTCCAGCACCCCGTCGGGCAGCGGCCCGTGGACCTCCGCATCGATGCCCACCGAGGCGAGGTCACCGGCGCGGAGCAGGGCCGCGGCGCAGTAGCCGGTGCAGTGGGTCATGCTGCCCGTCAGTCCGTCCGGCCAGCCGGGGGCACCGCGCTCCCCCGGCAGCACCGGCTGCGCGGGCACGCCGAGCTTCTCCATGGCGCGGCGGGCGCAGGCCCGCACGGCGGTGAACTCCCGGCGGCGCTTGGCGACCGCCTTGGTCATCAGCGCCTCTTCCTCCGGGAACAGCGGGGCGTCGGTGCCCTCGTCCCCGTGGGCCTCCACGACCACCACCCTCTGCGGCAGCAGCTCCTCGATCACCGGCGCTCGTCCTCTCTCGGTGCGATCCGGCGCAACCGGCCCGGCGGCTGCGGCCGCTTGCGCCACTCCCGGGGGTAGCCCACCGAGACCTCCTCGAAGCGCACGCCGTCCTGCCGGGTGGACCGGGGAATGTGAAGGTGGCCGTAGACCATGGTGTGCACCGGGAACCGGCGGTGCCAGTCCCGGGTGAGTGTGGTGCCGCACCACATGGCGAACTCGGGGTACCACAGGACCTCGGTGGGGTGCCGGTGCAGCGGGTAGTGATTGACCAGCACCAGCGGCAGGTCGTCCGGCATCTCCTCGAGCCGGCGCTCGGTCGCGGCGACCCGTGCCCGGCACCAGGCCTCCCGGCTCGGATACGGGTCGGAGTGCAGCAGGTACTCGTCGCTGCAGACCACCCCGGTGCCGTGCGCGTAGGCCAGGCCCTCCTCCTTGGTGCGGCAGCCGGCCGGCAGGAACGAGTAGTCGTACAGCAGGAACAGCGGCGCGACGGCGACCGGGCCGCCGGGGCCGTCCCACACCGGGTAGGGGTCCTCGGGGGTGAGCACGCCCAGGTCGCGGCAGAGGTCCACGAGGTGCTCGTAGCGGGCGACGCCGCGCAGGGTGAGGGTGTCGCTGGGGTGGGTCCACAGCTCGTGGTTGCCGGGCGCCCACACGACCCGGGCGAAGCGGCCGGCGAGCGTCTTCAGCGCCCAGTGGATCTGGTCGGCGGTCTCCGCGACATCGCCCGCGACGATCAGCCAGTCGTCCTCCGACTCGGGGCGCATCCGCTCCACGAGTTCGCGGTTCTCCGGGTAGCTGATGTGCAGGTCGCTGACGGCCCACAACTGTCCGCCGCCCCCGCCGGCCGTCGCCGCCACTCGTCGCCCCCCCGTAACCGCTCGATCCTGGCCCCCTCGAACACTTCCACGAGATCACATCCGGTGGGCGGGGAACAAGAGCGTTCGGGGTCAGCCGTGACACACGCGTTGCACGCCGGCCGGTGCCGAGGCCCTATGATCTGGCCAACACCACCACCGTCTCGCCTGCCCCTCGCACGGGGCGGTTCGGTGACCCTTCCTTCCCCCTGCCCGAGCACGGGCCTTCGCGCCCTGCCCGCACACCATGAAAGGCGGCCTGCATGGTCTCTCGCGTACGCGTCTGGCTCAACCGTACGTACGCGGAGAACGTGTTCTTCATGGATCAGCTGCGGCGCAATCCCAGCGATCGCGCGGTCGAGATCCACGCCACGCACGGCGACCCAGACTCCCCCGTGCTGGCCGCCGCCGACACCGCCGAACTCGAGCCCGAGGGCCTGTCGCCGGCGGCGTACGTGGAGTACGCCCTCGCGCAGTGCGCGCGCCGCGGCATCGACGTGTTCGTGCCCCGGCTGCACCAGGCGGCGGTCGTGGCGCACCGCGCCGAGTTCGAGGCCGTCGGCACGGCTCTGCTCGCGCCGCCGCCGGAGGCGGTGGCCGCCTTCCAGGACAAGGTGATCGCCTACGAGGCCGTCCAGGCGCTCGGGGTGCCCGTGCCGCCGTGGTGGCGGGTGCGGTCGGCGGACGAACTGCTGGCGGCGGTGGACGCGTTGGAGGTTCAGGGACACCGCGCCTGCTTCAAGCCCGCCTCCGGCGCGGGCGGCGTGGGCTTCCGCGTGATCACCCGTGCGCCGTTCTCGATGGCGCAGCTCAACGGCTTCCCGAGCCCGCAAGTGCCCCTGGACCTGGTGCTGGAGGCGGTGCGGCGCGCAGAGGAGCCGGTGGACTGGCTGGTGATGCCGCGCCTTGAGCAGCCGGAGGTGTCGGTGGACTGCCTCACCGGGCAGGACAACCGGATCCGGCTGGCGATCGGCCGCACCAAGAACGGCCGGCGCCGGGGCTTCACCCTGCACGAGCAGTGGCTGGAGCCCGCCCGGCGGATCGCGGAGGGCTTCGGTCTGCACTACCTGTCCAACATCCAGTTCCGGATGCTGGGCGACCGGCCGGTGCTGATGGACGTCAACACGCGCCCGGCGGGCGGCCTGCACCAGCTGGCGCTGTGCGGGGTGAACGCACCATGGGCCGCCGTACAGCTGGCGCTCGGCGACGACCCCGGCGAGATCACGCCGCCGTTCCTCGGCCAGGACTACACGGTGGTCGCCGGTCCCCGCCCGCTCCGCCCGGTCACCCTCCCCCACCAGCGCACAGACCAGCCCCTGCCCGGCTCCGAGTTGGCAGCACCGGCAAGCGCCACGTCCCCGGCGCCCTCTCCGACAACTCCGTCGCCGCGGAGCCCGTTGCCCGCTGTCCCGTCCCAGTCGTCGTCGCGCTTCCCGGCGTAGTTCCCGCTGGGGCACCCGGCCTCGCCGGGCCTCGGGGGCGCCGGTCGCCCCGCGCGGGGCGGCAACACGCCGTCCGCCTGCCGGGCGCCGGGACGGCGGGGGTGGCGCGGTGTCCGGCCGGCAAGCGGCGCACGCCGGCTGGGGCCACGGATCAGCCGTCGCCGGCGCCGGTGCGGCGCCCGGCGCTCCGGTCACGGCCGCCACCCGGCCTCTGCGGATTCGGGGGGCGCGGCAGGCCCGCCCCCGTCCCGGTCACGGCTCGCCACCTGGCCTCTGCGGGATTGCGGGGGCGGGCCGCGCCCGGGACTCCGAGGGGCGGAGCACGCTCAGGATTCCGGGGGCGGGGCCGCGCGCTCCCGGTCGCTCCGGAGTCCGGTCGCATGGGGCCCGAGCGCCTGTAGTTTCGGTCGTCACCGCCGCCCCAGGCTGCCCGGCGCACCGGTCACGGGTCGTCAGGTGGCGCGTCGCGACGCTCCGGTGGCCCGGCGGTCTGTCGCCCAGCCGCACCGGCGCTCCCGGTGAGGACCACCTGCCGTCCGCGCCGACCCCGATGCCGTGCCCGCACCCCCGCGCCCAAGGAGTCGAGGACCGACGCCGCCGGGGCCAGGACCGGAGCCGGAGCGGGCTCGCCCGCTGCCCTCACCGACGCCCGGAAATTTCCTCCGAGATTTTTTCGCCGGGGGTGTATCAGGCGGCCTGCCTGGGGCTCTAAAGAGTGCGAGGCGCCGGGGGAAGCGCCAGGGGGAACACGGGGGAACGGGGGGCTCGGGTCGGTCGGCCGCTGTCACGGGGGGCGACCGGCCGGCCCGATGCGTGCGGCGGCCGATGATCCGACACCTCGCCGTCGGCCGTACGGCTCCCCTACTTCAGGTAGGCCAGCCCCGGATGTGCGGCCGTGTAGGCGTCCACGAGGCGGCGGGCCACGTTCACCGAGTCGACGAGGGGATGCAGTGCGAAGGCCTTCACGGCCGTGCTGCGGGAGCCCGACTCGGCGGCGGCCAGCACCTCCCGCTCGACCGCCTTGACCGCGCACACCAGTCCGGCCGCGTCGTCCGCCAACTGGTCGACGGTGACCGGGTGCGCGCCGCTCGCGTCGACCAGGCACGGCACCTCCACCACGGCGTCGGCGTCCAGGACGGAGAGGGTGCCGCGGTTGCGGACGTTCAGGATGAGGGTGGTGCGCTCGTCACGGGCGATCGCCCGCATCAGGGCGAGGGCCACCTTCTCGTAGCCGCCGGACAGGTCGTCCTCGTCGCGGTCGCCGGCGCCCGCCGCCTCCCGGTTCTCGGCCATGTAGGTGGCCTCGCGCTCGGCGCGGGTACGGTTCCACAGCTCCAGGGCCGGGGCGTGCGGGTCGGCCATCTCGGCGTAGAAGCGGGACTGCTGGTCCTGGAGGAAGGCTCCCCTGGTGCGCTCGGCGCTCCGGTAGGCGGCGACGGTCTCCCGGTTGAAGTAGTAGTAGTGCAGGTATTCGTTGGGGATCGCGCCGAGGGACTGGAGCCACTCGGCACCGAACAGCCGCCCCTCCTCGAAGGAGCCGAGCAGCTCCCGGTCGGCGAGCAGGCGCGGCAGCAGGTCGCGTCCGCCGACGCGCAGGGCGCGGACCCAGCCGAGGTGGTTGAGGCCGGCGTAGTCGATCCATGCCTGCCGCGGGTCGGCGCCCAGCACGCGGGCGATACGGCGGCCGAGGCCGACGGGCGAGTCGCAGATGCCGATGACCCGGTCGCCGAGGTGGCGGGACATGGCCTCGGTGACCAGGCCCGCCGGGTTGGTGAAGTTGATGACCCAGGCGTCGGGGGCGAGCCGGGCCACCCGCCGGGCGATGTCGACGGCGACCGGGACGGTGCGCAGACCGTAGGCGATGCCGCCCGCGCCGACCGTCTCCTGGCCGAGGACCCCCTCGGCCAGCGCGATCCGCTCGTCCAGCGCCCGGCCCTCCAGGCCGCCGACGCGGATCGCGGAGAAGACGAAGTCGGCGCCGCGCAGCGCCTCGTCGAGATCGGTGGTGGCAGTGACGCCGGGGGCGTCGGGCCGGCCGGCGGCCTGCTCGGCGAGCACCCGGCGCACCGCGGAGAGCCGCCCGGCGTCCACGTCGTGCAGCACGACCTCGGTGACCCTGCCCTCGGCACGGTCGTCGAGCAGGGCCCCGTACACGAGTGGTACGCGGAAGCCGCCACCGCCCAGGATCACCAGCCGCACGTCCGCACCCTCCCGGCCCTGTTCACGCCACTGGCCTGCACCCTAACGCGCCGCCGCCTCCCCGGCGGGCGGTACGGGCCGGGGCACCCCGCGCGAGTGGGCCGGACGCCGGACATCCCTGGAACGCCTGCCGGCGCTCAGGGGAAGTGCAGGGTGAGAGAGAGTCCGCCCTCGGTGCCGGGGTGTGCCGTCAGGGTGGCGTGGTGGGCCGCGGCGATGGAGGCGGCGATGGACAGCCCCAGGCCATGACCGGTGGTGGCGGTGCGGTCTCCGTCGAGGCGGCGGAAGGGTTCGAACAGGTCGGGTATCCGTTCGGCCGGCATGTGAGGGCCGGTGTTGGTCACCGTCATCGTGGAGGCGTCGAGTCGTACGCGGACGTGGCCGCCGGGGTGGTTGTACTGGATGGCGTTGCGGATCAGGTTCGTCAGCAGGTGACGCAGCGGCACGGGGTCACCCTCGACGACCAGGGGGGCGTCGGCGGTCAGGTCGACGTGTACATCGTTCGCCGCCGCCTGCGGGGCGAGTTCGGCGGTCACGAGCCGGGCGGTGGCGGTGAGATCGACGCGCTCGGTCCGCTCCAGGCCGCGGTCGCTGCGGGCCGGCAGCAAGAGGGCGTTGATCAGTTGTTCCGCGTCGCGGTTGGCGGCGAGCAGGTCTTCGCGGACGTCGGCGAGGTGCTCGGGCAGAGGGTCGGCGAGGCCGACCTGAAGGCTGGTGCGCTGGACCGCCCCGGTCCGACCGCATTCTCACCCCGCAAAGGCAAGCTCACCGAGCAGGTGACCACCCGGTGAAACAGGCGCACCCATCCGGCGGGTTGCCCCATTCGCGGCGTTCACGGGGTGAACTCGCCGGACCCGCAAGGAGTTTCCGGGTTACACCTCTTGACGACCGAGAGACCACGGAGCACATTGACGACACCGTGAGAGCGCTCTCAGAACGGCGTGGCCGACCGGGACGGCCGCGCGCCGCGAGTGCACCCGCGAGGCACCCCCCTCATTCGGCCATCCCACCCGAGAGGCATCCCCCACATGAGTGACACCTCCGGCACCCCCCGCACCTCTCGCAGCAGACCCCGGTCCGTGCGACGGGCGCTTGTCGCCGTCGTCAGCACGCTCGGCCTGGCGGCGGCCGCCGCGGCCGACGCCACCCCGTCCGCCAGCGCCTCCGCGCCGCCTCCCCCGTCGGGCTGGAACCAGGTCTTCGCCGACGACTTCGACGGCCCCGCCGGCAGCGGCGTGGACACCTCCCGCTGGCAGTACGCGACCGGCAAGGGCTACCCGGGCGGTCCCGCCAACTGGGGCACCGGCGAGATCGAGACGATGACCTCCAGCACGGAGAACGTCTCCCTCGACGGCAACGGCAACCTCCGCATCACCCCCCGCCGCGACGGCGCCGGCAACTGGACCTCGGGCCGCATCGAGACCAACCGCACCGACTTCCAGCCCCCGGCCGGCGGCAAGATGCGCGTCGAGGGCCGCATCCAGGTGCCGAACGTCACCGGCGCGGCGGCCAGGGGCTACTGGCCGGCGTTCTGGATGCTGGGCGCCCCCTACCGCGGCAACTACTGGAACTGGCCGGCCGTCGGCGAGCTGGACATCATGGAGAACACGCAGGGCATGAACACCGTGTTCGCCACGATGCACTGCGGCACCTCGCCGGGCGGTCCGTGCAACGAGACCAGCGGCATCGGCGGTTCGACCACCTGTCAGGGCACGACCTGTCAGGCCGGCTTCCACACCTACCGGATGGAGTGGGACCGCTCGACGAGTGTGGAGGAGATCCGCTTCTACCTCGACGGCAACAGCTTCCACACCGTCCGGGAGAACCAGGTGGACGCCACCACCTGGTCGAACGCCACGGACCACGGCTTCTACATCATCCTCAACGTGGCGATGGGCGGCGGCTTCCCCGACGCCTTCGGCGGCGGCCCGGACGCGAACACCCAGCCCGGCCACTCCATGCTGGTCGACTATGTGCAGGTGCTGACCACCGGCGGTGGCGGCACCACCGACCCGCCCACCGGCAACCGTGACGCCTACGGCACCATCCAGGCCGAGTCCTACGACGCCCAGTCGGGTGTGATGACGGAGACGACCTCGGACTCCGGCGGCGGACAGAACGTGGGCGCGCTGGCCAACGGCGACTGGCTGCAGTTCAAGGGCATGAAGTTCGGCTCGACCCCGGCCCGGCAGTTCTCGGCGCGGGTCGCCAGCGGCGCGGGGAGCGGCGTCAGCGGGCTGGTCGAGGTGCGCCTGGACAGCCGCGGCAACGCGCCCATCGGCAGCTTCGCGGTGGCCAACACGGGCGGCTGGCAGTCCTGGCGGACCATCCCGGCGAACATCAGCCCCGTCACCGGTACCCACGACGTGTACCTGACCTTCACCAGCGGCCAGCCGGCGGACTTCGTCAACGTCAACTGGTTCACCTTCGGTCACTGACCCGGCCGGCCGTCCGTCCGGCCCGGCGGAGACGGCAGGGGGCTCCACCCACGAGGTGGAGCCCCTTTGTCATGCACACCCGGCTGCCTGCACACCCGGTCCCTCACCCGCGCCGGCGGGTCCGAGCCAGCGGTCCGCGCCGCCCGGACGGAGCATCGCCGCAGGTCACGCGCGGTCCCGGCGGGTTCTGGGTGCGGTCGGGCGCTAGAGTCTGAACATATGAGACATACGGGCCACAAGTGACTCCCGCCAGGGTCCGGCGATCAACCCGGAAGTGAAGGATCCGGCATACCGGGACACCCTGTATGGGAGGAGCTGATCGTGCCGGGAAGGGACAAGCGGTGCCTTCAGGCTCCAGGCGGTGACGAAGTCGCTGGACGACAGGGGAGTTGACACCCGATGACCGACGAGACGACCCAGGAGCCGGGCCGGGACGGCGGCGCGCCGCCCGCACCCCCGGCGGCCGGATGGTCGAATCCGCTGCGGAACCCGGCGGACCGCCGGCTGCCCCGGATCGCGGGCCCGTCCGGGCTCGTCATCTTCGGGGTGACCGGCGACCTCTCCCGCCGGAAGCTGATGCCCGCGGTCTACGACCTGGCCAACCGGGGTCTGCTGCCGCCGGGCTTCGCGCTGGTGGGCTTCGCCCGCCGGGACTGGGAGGACCAGGACTTCGCCAACGAGGTGCACGACGCGGTCAAGGAGAACGCCCGCACCCCCTTCCGCGAGGAGGTCTGGCATCAGCTCTCCGAGGGCATGCGCTTCATCCCGGGCGACTTCGACGACGACTCGGCGTTCAAGCAACTGCGCTCCTCCATGGAGGAGTTGGACCGCACGCAGGGCACCGGAGGCAACTACGCCTTCTATCTCTCGGTGCCGCCGAGGTTCTTCCCGAAGGTCGTCCAGCAGCTGAAGAAGCACGGGCTGACCGACAGCGCCGAGGGCTCCTGGCGGCGCGCGGTCATCGAGAAGCCGTTCGGCCACGACCTGAAGTCGGCCGAGGAGCTCAACGCGATCGTGCACGAGGTGTTCGCCCCGGAGCAGGTCTTCCGCATCGACCACTACCTGGGCAAGGAGACCGTCCAGAACATCCTGGCACTGCGCTTCGCCAACCAGATGTTCGAGCCGATCTGGAACCGCTCCTTCGTCGATCATGTCCAGATCACCATGGCCGAGGACATCGGCATCGGCGGCCGGGCCGGCTACTACGACGGCATCGGCGCCGCCCGCGACGTCATCCAGAACCACCTCCTCCAGCTGCTCGCCCTCACCGCAATGGAGGAACCGGCCGCATTCGACGCCGGCTCGCTGCTCACCGAGAAGCTGAAGGTGCTCCGGGCGGTGCGGCTGCCGGAGGACCTGGGCCGCTGCACCGTGCGCGGCCAGTACGCCGGCGGCTGGCAGGGCGGCACCAAGGTGCGCGGCTATCTGGAGGAGGACGGCATCGACCCGGGCTCCAAGACCGACACCTACGCCGCGCTCAAGCTGGGCATCGACAACCGCCGCTGGGCGGGCGTCCCCTTCTATCTGCGCACCGGCAAGCGGCTGGGCCGCCGGGTCACCGAGATCGCGGTCGTCCTGCAACGGGCGCCGCACTCCCCGTTCGACACCACGGCCACCGAGGAACTCGGGCAGAACGCCCTGGTGATCCGCGTCCAGCCGGACGAGGGCATGACGGTGCGGTTCGGCTCCAAGGTGCCGGGCACCTCCATGGAGATCCGGGACGTGACGATGGACTTCGCCTACGGCGAGTCGTTCACCGAGACCAGCCCCGAGGCCTACGAACGGCTCATCCTCGACGTCCTCCTGGGGGACGCCAACCTGTTCCCTCGTCACCAGGAGGTGGAAGAGTCCTGGCGGATCCTCGACCCGGTCGAGGAGTACTGGGCGTCTCACGGCGCACCCGC
>NZ_BAAAIZ010000042.1:0-24683 GCF_039526425.1 Streptomyces thermospinosisporus | reverse complement strand
GATGCTCGCACGAGACGGACGGAGCTGGCGCAGGCCATGAAGATCGACCTGACCGACACCACGGCAAGCAAGATCAACGGGGCACTGGTGCAGGGCCGCCGCGCCATCGGCACCCCCGCGGTGGGCATGGTCCTGACGATGGTGATCGTCACGGACGAGGAGAACGCCTACGACTCGATCAAGGCCGCCGAGGAGGCCTCGCACGAGCATCCCTGCCGCACCCTGGTGGTCATCAAGCGGCACGCCCGCACCCCGCGCGAGCGCACCCACCCGCGGCTGGACGCGGAGGTCCGCATCGGGTCCGAGGCCGGCACCGGCGAGACCATCGTGCTGCGCACCTACGGCGAGGTGTCCGAGCACGCCGATTCGGTGGTGCTGCCGCTGCTGCTGCCGGACGCCCCCGTGGTGGTGTGGTGGCCCGCGGACGCCCCCGACCACCCCTCCCGGGACCCGCTGGGCGCACTGGCCCAGCGCCGCATCACCGACCTGTACGCGGCCGAGCACGCCCTCGAGGCCCTGCAGAACCGTGCCCGCACCTACGCGCCCGGCGACACCGACCTCGCCTGGACCCGGCTGACCCCCTGGCGCTCGATGCTGGCGGCTGCGCTCGACCAGGCCCGGCTGACGGTGACCTCGGCCGCCGTGGAGAGCGAGGCCGACAATCCCAGCGCGGAGCTGCTCGCCCGCTGGCTGCAGGCCCGGCTGCAGGTCCCGGTGGAGCGGGTGGAGACGGCCGGTCCGGTGGTCACGGGCGTCCGGCTCGGCACGGTCGACGGCGAGATCGTCATCGACCGGCCGGAGGGCCCGCTGGCCACGCTGTCCCTGCCGGGCCAGCCCTCCCGCCGGCTGGCCCTGAAGGTCCGCTCCACGTCCGAGCTGATCGCCGAGGAGCTGCGGCGTCTGGACGCGGACGAGATGTACGCCGTCGCACTGCGCGGCCAGACCGAGAAGGTGCCCGCGCATGCCTGACCTCACCGCGCGGACGGGCGTGGCACCCGGTGAAGTCCCCGCCCCGCGCAGGGATCCCGCCCCGCGCATGGATTCCGCCCTCACCGAAGGCACGCACGTACCCGGCCTCGGTCCGTCCCCGGCCGCCGAGGTGGCCGCCTACCGCGAACTCAGGAAGTGAACTGACATGCAGATCGGTCTTGTTGGTCTCGGCAAGATGGGCGGCAACATGCGCGAGCGCCTCCGCACCGCCGGCCACACCGTCGTCGGATACGACACCAACCCCGAACTCACCGACGTGCCCAGCCTCGCCGAGCTCGTGGACCGGCTGGACCGGCCGCGCGCGGTGTGGGTGATGGTCCCCGCCGGCGGCCCCACGCAGCAGGTCATCGACCGGCTGGCGAGCCTGCTCAAGCACGACGACATCGTGGTGGACGGCGGCAACTCCCGCTGGACCGACGACGAGAAGCACGCCAAGGAGCTGGCCGCGCGGGGCATCGGCTTCGTCGACGCCGGTGTCTCCGGCGGCGTCTGGGGCCTGGAGCACGGCTACGCCCTCATGGTCGGCGGCGACCGGGAGCACGTGGAACGGCTGAAGCCGGTCTTCGAGGCGCTGAAGCCGGAGGGTCCGTACGGCTATGTGCACGCCGGGAAGGTCGGCGCCGGGCACTTCGCGAAGATGGTCCACAACGGCATCGAGTACGCCATGATGCAGGCCTACGCCGAGGGCTGGGAGCTGCTGGAGAAGGTGCACTCGGTGGACAATGTGCGCGAGGTGTTCCGCTCCTGGCAGGACGGCACCGTCATCCGCTCCTGGCTGCTGGACCTCGCGGTGAACGCGCTCGACGAGGACGAACACCTGGAGAAGCTGCGCGGCTACGCCGAGGACTCGGGCGAGGGTCGCTGGACGGTGGAGGCCGCCATCGACAACGCGGTGCCGCTGCCGGCGATCACCGCCGCGCTGTTCGCCCGGTTCGCCTCCCGCCAGGACGACTCGCCCCAGATGAAGATGGTCGCGGCGCTGCGCAACCAGTTCGGCGGTCACGCGATCGAGACGGTCGACACGGTGAAGAAGGCGTAGCCAGCCGTGGGGGACCTGCTGCTGGCCCGGCACGGGGAGACGGAGTGGAGCAGGTCGGGCCGGCACACCGGCCGCACCGATCTGCCGCTCACCGCCGCCGGGGAGGACCAGGCCCGGTCCCTCGCCCCGCTGCTGGCGGGCCGGCGCTTCGCGCTGATGCTCACCAGCCCGCTGCTGCGCGCCCGCCGCACCGCCGAACTGGCGGGCCTGACCGGCACCGAGACCGACCCCGACCTGCGCGAATGGGACTACGGCGGCTACGAGGGCATCACCACCCCAGAGATCCGCCGCACGCGGCCCGGCTGGGACCTGTGGACGGACGGGGTGCCGCCCGGCCCCGAGCTGCCCGGCGAGTCGCCGGAGCAGGTGGGTGAGCGGGCCGACCGGGTGCTGGCCCGGGTCACTCACGCACTGGAGCAGGGCGATGTGCTGCTGGTGGCCCACGGGCATCTGCTGCGCGTCCTCACCGCCCGCCGGCTGGGCCTGCCCGCGCGGGAGGGAAGGCTGTTCCGGCTGGAGACCGGCACGCTGTGCCGCCTGTCGCTGGAGCACGGCAGGCCGGTGATCGAGGAGTGGAACATCCGGCCCTGAACCACGTCCCCGGGGTTCACCCCGGCGGCCCGCGGGTAGTGCGGACTCACCTCGGTGCGTGTGATGCGTAAGGAGAGCCATGGGAGTCCTGCGGCAAGAGGTGGAGCCGGGTGAGGCGGGGCTGGACCCGGACGCGCTGGAACGACTGGACGGCCACGTCCGCCGGCTGGTGGACGAGGGCCGGATGCCCGGATTCCTGGTGGCGCTCGCCCGGGGCGGACGGGTCGCGCACCTGACGACGTACGGGCTGAGGGACATCGCGGCGGGGCTGCCCGTGGAGAGCGACACCCTGTGGCGGATCTACTCCATGACCAAGCCGGTGACGTCCGTGGGCGCGCTGATGCTGATGGAGGAGGGCCGGCTGGACCTGGACGACCCGGTCGAGCGCTATCTGCCCGCCTTCGCCGAGCCGCGGGTCTACGAGAGCGGGACCGGGGACCAGGTCCGGACCCGCCCGGCGACCGGCCCGCTGCTGATCCGGCATCTGATGACGCACACGGCGGGCCTCACCTTCGGCTTCTACCACGCCCATCCCGTGGACGCCCTCTACCGTGCGGCCGGGCTGGAGTCATCGGTGCCGGCGGGCGCCGATCTCGCCGAGGCGGTCGACGTGTACGCGAGCCTGCCGCTGCAGTTCGATCCCGGCACGCAGTGGAACTACTCGGTGGCCACCAACGTCCTGGGCCGGGTCATCGAGGTGATCTCCGGTCAGCCGCTCGACACCTACCTGGCCGAACGGGTCTTCCGGCCGCTGGGGATGGAGGACGCCGGATTCGAGGTCTCCGGCGAACAGGCGCCGCGCCTGGCCGAGTTGTACGGGGAGACCGCCTCCGGCGGCATCGAGCCGGTCCCCGGACTGCCGTTGCGCGGGAGGCCGCGCCTGCTGTCGGGCAGCGGCGGCATGGTGGCCACCGCCCACGACTGGCACCGCTTCATGGAGATGCTGCGCCGGCGCGGCGAACTCGACGGGGTGCGGCTGCTGTCCGCCGGCACCGTCGATCTGATGACCCGTAACCACCTGCCCGGCGGGGCCGATCTGCGGGCCTTCGGCAGCCGTCCCGCCCACGACGACCCGGGCAACGACGGCGTCGGATTCGGCCTCGGCGTCTCCGTCGTCGTGGACCCGGCCCGGACCCAGGAGCCGTCCACCGAGGGCACCTACGGGTGGAGCGGCGTGGCCACGACCACCTTCTGGGTCGACCCGGGCCGCGACCTGACCGTGCAGTTCTGCACGCAGGTGCGGCCCACGTCGTCCCACGGTGTGTTCCGCGACCTCAGGCGGCTGGTGCACGAGGCCGTGACCGGCTGAGGGCGCTTGGGCCGGAAGGCGGCAGGCGGTCAGGACAGGTGCGCGACCGCGTCCAGGTGGGGCAGGTGGTGGTCGAGGCGCTCCCGCTTGGTGCGCAGATAGGTGATGTTGCTCTCGCACGGCGGGATCAGCAGCGGCACCTGCTCGGCGACCTGGATTCCGTGCCGCACCAACGCCTCCCGCTTGCGCGGGTTGTTGGACATCAGCCGCACCGACCGCACGCCCAGGTCCTGCAGGATGCCGGCGGCGACCCCGTAGTCACGGGCGTCCACCGGCAGACCGAGCGCGACGTTCGCCTCCACCGTGTCCAGGCCCTCCGCCTGCAGCGCCATGGCTCGCAGCTTGGCGAGCAGACCGATGCCCCGGCCCTCGTGCCCGCGCAGATAGACGACCACGCCCGCTCCTTCGGCGACGACGGCGCGCAGCGCCGCGGCCAGCTGATCACCGCACTCGCAGTGCTGGGACCCGAAGGCGTCGCCGGTGAGGCACTCCGAGTGCAGCCGGGTCAGCACGCCCTCCGTGCCGATGTCTCCGTGGACCAGCGCCACCTGCTCGTCGCCGCGGTCGTGGTCCAGGTAGCCGATCGCCTGGAATTTCCCGTACACGGTGGGCAGCGGCGCATTCACGACGCGTTCCACACCGGTCCGCTGCGGAGCCTTCTTGGCGAGGACGCCTATGTTTTCTGTCATGATTCTCGAGTTCCTAAGCAGAGACGAAAGGCCGTGAGGACATGAATGGTTCACAAACTCGGTCGGCGGCACACGGCCCGGTGCACGGTCTGTTGCCGGCGGACACTACGGATGATGTACGGACGAGGGGCGCCGGTGTCTCACGGCAGGTGGCCATCCTTCCGGTCGGGAGTTTCGAACAGCACGGCCCGTATCTGCCGCTGGCGACGGACACGCTGGTCGCCTGTGCCATCGCCCGGGAGATCGCGGACGCGTATCCGGTGCATCTGCTGCCTCCGGTGACCATCTCCTGCTCACACGAGCACGCGGCCTGGCCAGGGACCGTCTCCATCTCCTCCGTGACCCTTCACGCGGTGATACGGGACATCGCCGACTCGCTGCGCCGGTCGGGCGTCGAGGCCCTGGTACTGGTCAACGGGCACGGCGGCAACTACGTACTCGGCAACGTCGTCCAGGAGTCCTCCGCGCGCGGTGAGCGGATGGCGCTGTTCCCGGCCCCGGAGGACTGGGAGGAGGCGCGGGTGCGGGCCGGGGTGGCCAGCTCGCTGCTCACCGACATGCACGCGGGGGAAATCGAGACCTCCGTCCTTCTGCACACGCATCCTGAATTGCTCCGACCCGGTTACGAAACCTCCGATTTCATCGCGGACGACCGACGCCGGCTCCTCACCCTCGGCATGTCCGCCTATACCGATTCCGGTGTCATCGGCCGCCCTTCACTGGGCTCGGCGGAAAAGGGTAAGGCACTTCTGGCGAGTCTGGCCGAGTCTTTCGGCGCGTATTTTTCTTTGCTGTCCGGTGAGGAGGACATCGGCGGGCCCGAATCCGGTTCCGCCGCGGACGACGGGGCGCCGCAGGGCGAGGCGCGTCCATAGCCCACGGCCGGTGCGGTGCGCGGCGGCCCCGGCGGGTGCGCCGCGTACCGCGCCCCGGTGACGGACGGTCCGGCGGGCGGCCGCAGGACCGCTCGGGAATGTGTCGCACGCCGGGGTGCGGTGTGGCCGGACGGCCCGTCAGACGGCGTGCCCCGCGGGGCGAGTGGGCAGGAGGGGGCGCCTTCTGCCCCGGAGGGCGGGAGCTGGATGAACGGCCTGCCCGCGAGGGCGGCACCCGCCTTCACCACGCGTTCCGCGGGTTGCGCCGAAGGCTGTTCGGGGGCTGCGGCAGGTGCGAGCGGCGCGGCCGCCGGGGCCGCCGCGGCCATCGCGGCCGACGCACTGATCCCCGAAGTACTGTCAGGCACCGTGCCGGTCACGTCGGTGCGCTGCGGTTGGGCCGGAAGGGTGACCGGCGTCATGGAGGCGGACCTGGCGCGCAGGCCGCCGTACCAGCGGGCGACGAGGACGGCCACGCCGGGCAGGCTGGCCATCAGGCTGAGCACCCCGTAGACGACGGAGACAGCGAGCCCCTGGTCGGCGCCGAGGCCGGCGGCGGCGAACGCCCAGGCGGTGACGCCCTCCCTGGGCCCCCAGCCGCCGACGTTCAGCGGCAGCCCCATGGCGAGCAGGGCCAGCACGGCCAGCGGCAGCAGCGTGAGCGCGGAAGCGCCCGCACCGACCACGTCGGCCGCGAGGACGAACATCGCCACATAGCCGGCCAGCACGACCACGGAGGAGACCAGCACCCCCGGGGCGGTGCGCCGGGAGGCGAGGGCCTCGCGGGCCTCGGTGAGCGCGCCGCGCAGCGCCCGGCCCCGGCGGGACGGCGGTTTGTTCATGCGCAGGGCGAGGACGACCGCGCAGACACCGAGAGCGGCCAGTCCGGCCAGTGGTGCGACGTGCCGGGCCTCGTCGCGCACCGGCGACGGCAGGGTCAGCAGGACGACCGCACCCGCGGCGAACAGCGAGAGCTGCCCGGCGGTCCGCTCCAGGACCACCGCCCGCACCCCGCGCCCGAGATCACCGCTGCGCTGACCGTGCCGCACCGCGCGGTGCACGTCGCCGAGGACACCACCGGGCAGCGCCGCGTTGAGGAACAGCGCACGGTAGTAGTCGGCGACGGCCGCCCCGAGCGGCAGGCGGATCCCCAGGCTCCGGGCCACCAGCGCCCAGCGCCAGGCGCTGAACACCGTGGTCACCCAACCGATGGCGAGCGCGAGCACCACCGACGTCCCGTCGATCCGGGACAGCCCCTCCACGAAGGCACCGGTGCCCAGCCGCCACAGCAGCACGGCGAGGAGGGCGAGCCCGGCGAGCGTGCCCACGCGGGCGCGCACGGCGGGGGTGTTGAGCCGTGCGAGCAGCGCACGCACGCCGGACCTGGCCCCTGCGGCGGGCTCGGAGGCGTCGGCGCCCTGCTCCGTTCCCCGGGCGTCCGGCGCCGGAGGCGTGCTGCCCTCCGCCGTGGTCTCCCCCGTGACGTGCGCCGTCTCCATGCTCATGCCGCCCCGTCCGAGGGCCGGCACAGGGCGAGCAGGTCGGTGTGGTGGACCACCACCCGCAGCTGTCCCGCCGCGCACGCCTCCAGCCGCTCGGCCAGGTATGCGTCGGCGCGTTCCTTGAGCTCCGGGCGTTCCTCCACGGCCGCGCCGACCCAGCCGCGCAGCCACTGCTCCGTCAGCGCCGCCTGCCCGGGCCCGAGTCGCCAGGGGCTCGGGTGGAGCCGCACGGTGGCACCGTGCGCGGAGAACGCCTCCGCTGCCACCGTCACCGCGTCCGGGCCGAGCAGGCCGCCGCGGCGCTGATGGCTGTTGAACGCCTCGGTGATCTCCTGGTCCATCTCGTGCGGCTCGGTCAGCTCGACCCGGCCCGCGACGGACAGCGTCAGCAGCGCCGGGCAGCCGGCCCCGGCGCAGGCCGCGGCGAGGGTCTCGATGTGCTCACGGGTGAGGACGTCGAGCAGCGCGGACGCCGTCACCAGGGAGGCCCCGGTCAGCGCGTCCGGGGTGAGCCGGGCGACGTCGCCGCGCCGGGTCTCCACGGTCACCCGGCTGCCGTCGGCGGACGACCGCGGGGAGGCGACGGCGGCGAAGTGCAGCAGATAGGGATCGCGGTCGTGCAGGATCCAGTGCTGGGGGCCGTCCAGGTGCGGGGCGAGCCAGCGGCCCATCGACCCGGTGCCGCAGCCGATGTCGTGGATGATCAGCCCCTCGGAGCGGTGGGGCAGGTTGGCCAGGCGGATGCGCAGCGGGTCGAGCAGCTCGTGCGCACGGGCGTCCGCGTCGGCGGGCTCGCGCAGTTGCAGCCATTCGGGTGCGTACCGGGGCGGTTCCTCGGGGTCCGTGTCGCGCAGGCGCAGGGTGGCCCGCTCGCCGGGGCGGGCGCCCGCCGGACCGGCCCCGGGGATGACGGAGCCGGTGGTCGCCCCTCGCTCCTGCACGTCCCGTTCTCCGGCTCCCGCGGTGTCTCCTTCCCGGCTCGGCACGGAGCCCTCCTTCTGTACGGCCACGGCGGCGTCCGCGGCCTCGCGGGGTCCGGGCTGGGCCGGGATCACCGGGGTGTGCTGAGTGGTCGTGGGCTCGGTCATGCGGCCCTCCGTGGGTCGGTCGGGTCGGTGGGGAGCCGGCGCAGGACGGCCGCCAGGCTCTGTGCGGTGCCGGCCCAGCCGCCGAGCGCGGCCCGCCTGGCGCGCGCGGCGGCCTTCAGCCGGCGGCGGACCTCCGGCTCACCGAACCAGCCACGCAGTTCGGCGGCGATGGCCGCGGGGTCCTCCGGCGGCACGAGGATGCCGGGCACTCCCCCGTCCGGGGCGCGGCCGACCGCCTCGGGCAGTCCGCCGACATCGGTGGCGAGCACGGGGATGCCCCGGGCGAGGGCCTCGGTGACGGCCATGCCGTAGGTCTCGGCGTACGAGGTGAGGACCATCAGGTCGGCGGCGGCGTAGCTGGCGTCGAGGGCGGCGCCGGACTGCGGCCCGGTCAGCTCCAGCCGGTCCTCGAGGCCGTGTTCGCGAATCAGCGAGCGCAAGTGGGCGACGTACTCGGGGTCCTGGGTGAGAGAGCCGACCAGGGCGCAGCTCCACGGCAGGTCCCGCACCTCGGCGAGCGCCTCCACCAGCCGGTGCTGGCCCTTGCGCGGTGTCACGGCGGCCACGCACAGCAGCCGGGACACGCCGTCGGTGCCGGGCGCGATCGGCGCGATGTCGGCACCGGGCGCGGCGACATGGACCCGGTCGGGGATCAGCCCGTGGTGGGCGACCAGGCGGCGGACCGCCCAGTCGCTGGTGGCGATCACGGCCGGTACCGCGCGCAGCACCTCCCGTTCTCGGGCGTCGAGCTCGGCGGCGACGGCCGGGTCGAGGCCCGTCTCGTCGCCGAGCGGCAGATGGACCAGGACGGCCATCCGCAGCCGCTGCGTCTCGGGCACGACGATCTCGGGGACACCGCAGGCGACCAGCCCGTCCAGCAGGACGACGCTGCCGTCGGGCAGTTCGCGCAGGGTGCGGGCGAGCTCACCGCGTGCGGCGTCGTCCGGCCGGGGCCAGTCGCCGGCCACCGCGTGCCCGCGCACCTCCCAGCCGAAGCCGGGCAGGTCGAGGCAGATCCGCCGGTCGTAGGCGTTGCCGCCGCTGGGCGCCGACGGGTCGTCGACGCCGCCCGGGAGTACGAAGTGCACGACTCGCAGGGACATGGGGATGATTCCGTCGTTCCTCGGAAACTTCGCCTGCAGGGGAACGTAGTCCAAGCGGGCCGTCTGTACCCGGTCGATGGTCGTGTCGGTCACAGCGCACGCTCGTAACTCGCCCAGGCGATGTGCGACTCGTGCAGGGTCACGGTGATCCCCGCGATGCCTTTGGCGCTCTCGCCGAGCGCACCCTTGTGGATGCGTTCGGCGAGCCGGTCGGCGATGACCTTCGCCAGGTACTCAGTGGAGGTGTTGACGCCCGCGAAGTCCGGTTCGTTGTCCAGGTTGCGGTAGTTCAGTTCCCCGACGACGGCTCCCAGCTCCTGTGTGGCGAGTCCGATGTCGACGACGATGTTGTCCTCGTCCAGCTGCTCGCGCCGGAACGTGGCGTCCACGAGGAATGTGGCCCCGTGCAGGCGCTGGGCCGGTCCGAAGACCTCGCCACGGAAGCTGTGGGCGATCATGATGTGATCGCGGACGGTGATGCTGAACAACGGGCGACCCTCCAGGTGCGGCGCGTCTGGCCCCGGCCGATGGCCGCCGGGGATGCCTGCTAGTACGGCTGACAGCCTGCCCGTGTTCAGCCTCGCTCACGTCTTTTCTCAGGTCAGGCGCGCTTGTGTCGGCCGGCGGCAGGTCGTGGCGCGTCCCTTCACCCTCACGAGGCGGCGTATGTCACCCGGTGGCACAGTGCCGGGATCTCGCCGGAGGCGAGCCGGGGCATCACGTCGGGCAGGTCCTCGAAGGGCGATTCTCCGGTGACAAGGGCGTCGAGTGCCGGGTCGGCGAGCAGCTCGAGGGCGAGGGCCAGCCGGTCGGCGTAGCTGCGGTTGGGGCGGGCCGGGGAGACCGTGCCGACCTGGCTGCTGCGGATGGTGAGCCGGCGGGAGTGGAAGGCCTCCCCGAGCGGAAGGTTCACCCTGCGGTCGCCGTACCAGCTCAGCTCGATCACCGTGCCCTCGGGGGCGAGCAGTTCCAGGGAGCGGCTCAGCCCCTGCTCGGTGGCGCTGGCGTGCACGACCAGATCGCAGTCCCCGGCGGCGGCCTCCGGCAGTGCGAAGCCGGCGCCGAGCGCCTCGGCGATCCTGGCGCGCCCCGGATCGGCGTCCACCAGCTGCACCCGCACCCCCGGGAACCGGGCCAGCAGCGCCGCCACCGAGCACCCGACCATGCCGCCGCCGACGACGGCGATCCGGTCACCGACCAGCGGGGCGGCGTCCCACAGGGCGTTCACCGCCGTCTCCACCGTCCCGGCGAGCACCGCCCGCCCGGCCGGCACGGCGTCCGGCACGGGGGTCACCGCGCTCGCGGGGACGACGTAATGTGTCTGATGCGGATACAGGCAGAAAACCGTACGCCCGGTCAGCTCTTCCGGCCCCTCCTCCACCACCCCGACGTTGAGGTAGCCGTACTTCACGGGCCCCGGGAAGTCGCCCTCCTGGAAGGGGGCGCGCATGGCCGCATGCTGGCTCTCCGGCACCCCGCCCCGGAACACGAGCATCTCGGTGCCTCTGCTGACCCCGGAGTACAGCGATCGCACCAGCACTTCGCCCTCGCCGGGGTCCGGCAGGGTGACATCCCGGATCTCACCGTGTCCAGGCTCGTTGAGCCAGAACGCACGTGCGGTGCGGGTCATCGAAGTCCTCCTGAACGATCGGGGAGCTGCGCGCGTACCGAGAGGTGCACAGGCCGCGCACAAGGTAGCGGCGTTGATCGACTCTGTCACACGGCCGGAGGATGTTCGGTGGCCCTGAACAACAGTTACGACGCCAGGCTCGTACAGCAGGAGACCGCCGTGGGCGCGGGTCTGATGATCCTGCTGCTCGCCCTGATCGGTACGGCGATCGGTATGGGCCCGGTGGGCTGGTTCTCCGGCCTCGCGTTCACGATCGCCACCTGGGCGGTGCTCTCCAGGGCCCTGCACCGCTCGGGACTGCGCACCTTCGGCGCGGCCAACCGCGTCACCCTCGGCAGGGCCTGCCTCGTCGGCGGCGTCACGGCGCTGGTCGCCGACTCCTTCCAGGACTCGCCGCCCGTCTCCCTGTTCGTCGGCCTGACCGCCGTCGCTCTGATCCTCGACGGTGTCGACGGCAAGGTGGCCCGCAGGACCGGGACGTCGACGCCCCTCGGTGCTCGCTTCGACATGGAGGTGGATGCCTTTCTGATCCTGGTGCTCAGTGTGTACGTATCGATGGCCATGGGCCCGTGGGTGCTGCTGATCGGAGCGATGCGCTATGTCTTCGTGGCGGCGGCCCGCGTCTGGCCGTGGCTGACGGCCCCGCTGCCGCCGAGCACGGCCCGCAAGACGGTGGCCGCGCTGCAGGGTGTGCTGCTGCTGGTGGCCGGCGCGGCACTGCTGCCGCACGCGGTCAACGTGGCCGTGGTGGCCCTGGCGCTGGGCCTGCTGGTGTGGTCCTTCGGCCGCGATGTGCTGTGGCTGTGGCGGACCTCCCGGACGCAGGCGGCTCCGAGCGCGGAGCGGGAGATGGCGGAGCTGGTTGCCGGGTGACGGGCACCTTGGTCCGGCGGACTCGTCACGGGGTGACCGTCCCCCTGGTCCGGCGGAGGCCGTCACCGGGAGACCGCCCCCCTGGCCCGGCGGAGCTCATCACCGGGAGACTGCCACCCCCTGGTTCGGCGGCGCCCTCCGGCACCCCGGCACTGCGCTCGGCACGGCGGGCGCCACGGCCGACACGACGACGCTGATATCGGCACCGCAGCGCCTCGGCCCACGCTGGCGCGCCCGCGGCAGCCTCCGGCTAGCCGATCCCGGTCGCGTCGAGCAGCCGGACCAGGTCCTTCCGCCCGTATCCGAGAAGGCGGGCGCGGTGAGCGGCCGTGAGCAGCAGATGCCCAACGATCACCGCCGCCTGCCCGTCCTTGCCGGTGTCCCACCACTCGTCCGGCTTCTCGACGCCCATCCCGGTCATCACCAGGCCATGCTCGCGCCGCACCTCACGGACCGTGTCGGTGACGGCGTCCAGCAGCGTCTTCCCCGGCCGCTCGCACTCCAGGGCGAAGCACCCCTGGTCGACCGGCACGCAGCCTTCCGGCGGGCGCTCCCGCACCCCGGCGTAGCGCTCGTCGCCGAAGCCCGTCGCCTCGAAGTCCTCGTGCACCAGCGAGAACCGGTGCACGCCCGGCGGAACCGGCGGCGGTGGCGGTGTGTACGCCAGCCCGGCGTCCTCGTACAGCAGCCGCTTCACCTCCTCCGCGTCGGCATGGGTGACCGTGAAGCCGCTGTCGTCGTTGCGCCCCGTCGTCGTGCCGTCGGGATTGCGGTGGAAATGCAGACTCATGCCTACCCCCGTTGTTCCACAAGCGCGGGCTGCGCGCCCCCGTCGATGGATCAAACGGACCGCCGATCCGGGACGTGCCCCCATCCCGGATGATCACCCGATCGCGTGACACACCGCCTCCGCGTCGACGCCCGAGCCTTCTCCGTGCAAGGCCCCGGCTGCGCGCCGGCGCCCGAAACGTAGGTTGTTACGCTCCTCCGGTGAGGATTCCGAGCCCTGAAGAGATCCGTGCGCTGCACGAGAAGTACGCACCGACCCCGGAGGCGTTCGCCCTGGTCCACACGCACTGCGAGGTCGTGTGGAGCATCGCGCAGCAACTCATCACCGCGCGGCACCTTCGCCATCTCAACGCCGATCTCGTCCGCGCAGGCTGCCTCCTGCACGACATCGGCGTCTACCGCCTGTACGACAAGGATGGCCGGCTGGACCACGCCAACTACATCCGTCACGGGCTCCTCGGCCAGGAGATCCTCGAGAACGAGGGCTTCCCGGAAGCCCTGTGCCGCTTCTGCTCCCACCACACCGGAGTGGGGGTCACACGGCAGGACATCGAGCGCCATGATCTCCCCCTCCCGCCTGCCGACTACGTGGCGGAGACGCGGGAGGAACGGCTGGTGATGTACGCCGACAAGTTCCACAGCAAGTCCAGGCCGTCGGAGTTCCTCCACCCCGACGAGTACGCCGCGCAGGTCCGCCGCTTCGGTGAGGACAAGGTCGCCGCGTTCCAGGCCCTGCGAGAGGAGTTCGGGGACCCGGACCTGACCGGACCGGTGCCGGGCGGCACCACACCGATCCAGCAGCGGTAAGGGCAGATCATTCTCAGGAGCCCGCCATCCATCCCGCCGTCCCGGACGCACTGGTCATCGACCTGACAAGGGTCGTCGATGCCGAGGAGCTACACCGCCTGCTCCAACGCAAGCTCGGCTTCCCCGACTTCTACGGCCGCAACTGGAACGCGCTCTGGGACGCGATCACCGGCCTCGTCGACCTGCCGCAGGAGCTGACCTTCACCGGTTGTCCGCCTTCTCGGCCGCCCTTCGGCGGAAGCCCGCGCCCTGCGAGCAGTCTTCGACGACTTCCTGGCCGAGTACGGCCGGTACCTCTCCCCACGACGCCGCATCCACTACCGGTAAGCGACCCCGTCTTGGCGGTGGGTGCCGCCCCTGGCCCGGCACCCACCGCGGCGGATCACGTGAACACCCAGTGGCGTTCCACCCGCGCGAGCTTGACGAACCGCCCCTTCTCCATGATCCACGGATAGGGAGTACGCAAGCGCCGCAGGTCCTCCATGGACACGACCACGGCATCAAGCTGCTGTGCCACGTTGAGCACAGCATGCGGAGACGCCGAAGGGACCGTGACGACCAGCCCCTCCGCAACGGCCTGCTCCAGGATGTCCTGCTCGTCGTACTCCACGAGATCCACGAGGTCAGTGCCGATCACCGCGACGACGTGGTGCTGCGCATAGCGACGTCGGACTTCACGCAGCGCCGATCCCAGCAGGCGCATGCTTGGCGGCCGGGGGGAAGCAGCGGTCCGGCCGGCGGTCATGATTCCCCGGCCGTCGACCACCAGCGCCGGCCCCGGCTCGTCCGCCGGATCCTCCTGCATCTCCAGCACAGACGTCGTCACCTCGACGCGCGCGGGCTCCGGTTGGGCTGTCCGAGGAGCCGGCTCGTCGATGCGTCGAAGCAGCCGTTCCAGTTCCCTGTCGATCCCTTGGGCAATCGGTGTCCCGTCAGGTCCGAAGCAGTCCAGTTCCTCGTCGAGGATGACGACGCCCGTGTGCCGTGCTTTCGCGTGTACCTTCAGGATGCCGTTGCGATCGTAGTGATAGTCGACGTCGAACACGTTGCTCGACGGCTCGGCGTCCGGTTGTGGCACCGGAAGTTCCAGCCTGGCCAGGGGGAACGTCCGCTCGTCGTCCGCGGCACGCTCTCCGTCACCTTCCACGATCTCTAGAACGACCTTGGAGGCCCCGCGCACGGCGGGCATCGCACTGCGGGTTCCCCGCGCCGGAAGTGTCGAGTAGCGCGGAATGAGGGTGGCGAAGCCTCTCTGGCCACCGGCCTCGAAGGACAGGCCGAGGTCATGACTGGTGGCGACGGAGATTGTCGTGTCGGGGATGAGACCGTCGATCTCGGCCGCTGTGATGGCAGCTCCCCGGGCAACAGCGGTCATCGGCTTGCACAGGCGGGAGTCGACGACGGCCGTGCCGAGGGCCCGTTCCACTTCCCTCCTGACCAGAGGGATCTGAGAAGTGCCGCCGATCATCAGCACAGCGTCCAGATCCTCGGCGGTGAGCCCCACATCCCGAAGGCATTCCTCGAGCGGGACAAGTGCGCGGCGGACCAGCGGTTCCACGGCCTGCTCGAACTCGTCCCGGTGGATGACCACGGGGGCGAGGCCTCCGAGCGGTTCGAACAAAACCTGATCGGTGCCAGGCTGGGACAGTGCGATCTTCGTCAGCTCGACATGACGCCGCCAGCGCCGCGCCTCTTGTCGGGTCAGTCGCTCCGGAGCAGTTCCCAGTTTGTGCAGCACGAGTTTCACGAGTTCTTCGTCGAACTCGAGGCCTCCGAGAGCCGTAATGCCCCTGGAGGCGATCTCGTCGAAGATGCCGTCGTAGTGCTCGAGCAGGGTGACGTCGATGGTTCCGCCGCCCCAGTCGAAGACGAGGAAGCGGCCCTCCCCGGGGAAGTCGTGCGCGTAGCTGATGGCCGCTGCGGTGGGCTCGTTGATCAGCGCTTTGACCTTGATCCCCGCGAGGCGGGCGGCCGCCCGGGTACGATAACGGGCGGCTCCCGTGGCGTTGGCCGGTACGGTGACGACCGCCTCGTCCATCTCGCGCAGATTCCGGCGGGCTCCTTCCCTCATGCGATGGAAGAGCGCTGCCGCCACGGCTGTACTGCGGAAGGGTTCGTCGCCCAGCCAGACCTCATGCTCCTCCGGAACGGTGCCGGCGGCCGCATCGCCTGCGTTCATCGCCACCGGCCGTGAGGCGAGCATCCGCTTGACCGCGTCCTGCGGTTCCGCCGTGTCGCACTTGGCGGACCAGCCGAAGCACAGGGTCCGCTGGATGTCCCGCAGTGACACGACGGACGGGAACAGCTCATCGAAACCCGGTCTGTTCCACTCCGCAGGCAGTGCCGCTGAATCCAACCGGATCACCTCGGTGGCGCTGCCCGTCCAGCGGGCAACGACGCTGTTGCTCGTACCGAAGTCGATGCCGTACGTCATCGAGAACTCCCCTCCGCGGCGGAGTCGCCGGCACCCTGGGGCACACGTCGCATCTCGCCGCGCTGGACGATCCGACCCGAAGCGCTGTCCGCGTACGCGGGGGCGAGCACCTCGTAGGCAGTACTGCCCTCGTGCTCCGCCGGGTTGACGAGATTGAAGGACGCGGGATCCGGATCGGTGATCCTGGTCAGCCCCGACCTGCGCATTTCCTGCTCGATCCGCAGACGCACGGCGTCGAGATCCTGTGCGGTCTGCGCTGTGCGGTCGATCAACGCCAATTGGGCCAGGTGCTCTTCATGGATCCGGGTGGCGTTCATCACGGCGGTACGAAGCGCCTCGTCCACCGCCGTCTGCACGGCCTGCTGAACGAGTGTGCCCAGCTTCCCTGCGGTCGACTGTGCTCCGGCGATCGCCGCGTCCAGTTCAGCAGTCAGCTTCCTTCCGACTTCCTGCGCCACGCTGGTCCCGGCCTTCATCGCTGCCCGGTCGACCTTGGTCGCGATCTTCTCGCTGAGGATTCTGAACATCACCTCGGGATCCGAGCGCGGGTCGACCAGTGGTTCGGTCCCGACGCCTTTCCCGCTCCTGTCCTGGGCTTCGTTGCCAGGACTTGCGACAGGCGTCCTCGATTCCTGCGCTTGTGTCCCAGCGGTCTGCCGTTGTCGCGGCGACTGCTCGGCCGTGCCCTTCGGCTTGGTCGGGCGAGCGCTGCTTTTGCGCGGTTTGCTGCGCACCCCCTCGAACTCCTTGATGCGTCGGGGTTGGGCCGCGGGCTTCTTCCGCTTGTTCTCGGGGGGCATCAGTGGTGGTTCCTCAGTCTCGCGGCGCAACGGCCGATGATCTCACTGGCCGCCTGTGCGGCGGCCCAGGACTTCTCCTCATCGCTGCTGGGCGCCGTCCGGCGCCCCAGGGGTCGGGGTCCGGGCTGCAACAGTTCGCTGCGGTCGTCGGGCACCCACAGGAACCGCTCGTCCAGCGGCAGTTCGTAGAGCGTCTCGCCTTCGTGCCCCAGGCGTCGGGCCGTTTCCAGGCGCCGGATGCGGTCCTTCGCCCCGTTGATGTACTCGAGTTGGTCCGCAGCGACTTGCCGGCGCAGGTCCCGCCACCCCTGGCCCCACTCCGTCGAGCCGTGCTCCACGCAGAGGGCGAGGTAGGGGTTTAGGACGTCATGCGGCTTTCCCTTCTGCCGAAGGGACTGCAGGAGTTCGCTGAGGGTCCTCATGCGATGCCGCAGTTGCCCACCCACGCCGCCGCGTCGTCGGCCTCCCCGTTTCAATACGTCCTCGAGGAGGCCGACGCCCTGATCGAGGCGGTCGCGGTCGCCGGGGCGGGCGTGCAGGAATCCCACGTACGCCTGGACGGCGCGTGCTTCCCGGTCGGCCGCCCCTGCCGGCCCTCGGGACTCGTGACTGCGCAGGGCCGCGGCCTGTTGCAGCACTGAGCGGACGGCGCGTTCGGTCCGATCCGGCTCACACGCCATGGCCCAGTGCATGTCGTCCAGGAGCCGGTACAGGCGGCGGGTCCCCGCCCAGTAGTGGAAGGGCGTGGTACCGGACACGAGACGGTCGTTGCTGAGGCAGTCCTCGAGCAGGCCGAAGAGCGAGCGGTCCCGGCCCAGAGCACTGGTGACGTTTCCGCCCTGCCGTAGCTGCCGCAGAGCAAGAACGAGGTCGCTGAGATCGGTTGGCAGGCTCGAGTTGCGCGCCCCGACTGCTTCCAGTGCCGACAGGTCCCCACCGAGGAGGGCGGAGCGCAGACTCCACTCGTCGTACCTCCCGTCGACCGGGTCGATGGTCCCGCCCGCCTCGAGCGTTCGGCGGCAGGCCTCGTCCCTCCAGCCGAGGGCCTGTACGTCGTCGTCGGACAGATGACGGGGATCCAGACGCGCGATCACGTAGGTCACGCGCTCCGTTCGCTCCGGCCAGCTATGAGGAGCAGGGGCTTTGCCGAGGGCGCCGCTGTCGATCAGATCGTCGAGGACCGGCAAGGGCAGTTCCCTCACGAGGCGCTGCCAGGCCGCGGTCGACAGCACAGCCCGTCCTCGTGCCTCGTTCAGTTCGAGACACAGCTGCCACGCATCGACCGTCTCGGGGTCGGTGTCCGGCAGGGGTAGGCGACCCGCTCTCAGCGCCTCTGCACGGGAGCGGTCCTCCGCGGTGAGAACCGGCAGACCGCCTGCGGCGAGATCGAGCAGGTGCCCCAGCCCCGTCATCGCTTCGGCCCGGCTCACAAGCTCCACGCTCTGCAGGGCCATCGCCAGCAGCGGACTCGTGGAGTCAGCCGCGCGTTCCGCCATGAGATCGGGAAGAGAGGAATCCTCCCCCAGCTCGGCGGCGACGCGTTGCAGAACGTGCACGACACGGGGTGGCAGTCGCAGCGGCTGAGGCGCCGGCGCCTTGGGGACGGTCGTCTCGCGGACAAGCCGAGCATCGCTGTCGGCGAAGCGACGGCTCAGGCGCAGTGGAGCAGCCGCACCGGCCTCCCGGGCACGACGGCGTTGCTCACGCCTCTCGATCTCCGCCCGCCTCAGGGCGTCCAGTTCGTCCGAGGCGACCGGCTCTGTTCTCATCGGTGGAATCCCCTCCCCCTCGCCGTGACCCTCGGTTCTCCCCAGACCGACCGGATCACAGTGGTTCATGATGGTACGACAGGTTGTCGCCGCTGCTGTAGCGTGGAAGGGACGTCACCAGCGGAAACGTCCCGCCCGGGCGCGTCGGGGTGAGGCGTGGCGCTGTGCGGAGCTCACCCCACCCGCGTCCACTCCTGGCACCGGTTGGTCTTGAAGTACTCCCCGTTGTTGAGCGTCACCCGTCCCGGACCGTTCAGGTTGTTGTTGGCGATGATGGAGTCGAACTCGCCGCTGGCGTCCTTGGCCCTCTCCCAGTAGCAGCCCCACTCGTCCTCGGGCCCTGCCGTCTTGTAGGTGCCGGCCTTGATGTCCTCTCCGACCAGGTACTCGCCTTCGCCGGAGAAGCTGGTCGCCGGGCCGGGCTTCTTGGTCTTCTTCGGTTTGGCGGTGACCGTTTCGGTCTCGGTGACGGTGGGAGCGGGCTCCGGCTCGGCGGTCTCCGTGACGGTGCTGGTGGGCCGGGGACCGGCCTTGGTTTCGCCGGTTCCCTTGCCCGTGTCGGCCGAGCCGGTGGCTCCGATTCCGACTCCGACGAAGAGGGAGATGAAGGCGACCGCCCCGTACTTGAGCCACGTCTTGCGGTGGTCGGCGGTGCGGGCGGGGCCGTTCGGCGTCCCGAGTCCGAAGGGGCCGTGGGCTCCGTGGTCGGGAGGCGGCGGGGAGGGCTGCTGGAAGGTCATGGTCGTACTCCGTCTTTCTGCGGTGTGGATGTGATGCGTGATCCGGTCACGCAATGAAGGCGCAGTGGCGCACTCACACAGGGCCGTCGGTCACAGGCCGCGGATCCGGCGGCCTGCTTCGGTCGCCGGGTAGAGAATCGCGTCGGCGACCCGGCCTCCCGAGTCCTTCACCCCGCCGCTGAAGTTCAGGCGTCCGGAGGCGCCGGTCTTGGCGGCGACCCTGTCCCAGTACCTCGCCTCCCGCTCCCAGCGGATGCCGTTGAGGAGCCGGACCAGGTCGTCCGTGCGGAAGGCAGTGGCCGGGTCGGCCCACGGCATGGTGTGGTGCACGGCGATGCCCAGTCCGGCGAGGACGGCCGGCGCGGTGATGGCGGTGCGCCCGGTGAATTCGCGTGCGTGCCGGTTGATGAGCTGTCCGAGGATCGGCACGAGTTCATTCTCGACGTGCTCGGGACGGCAACCGGTCGGCAGTTCGTCCTCGTGCACCGACTCGGCCGACCGCTGGAGGCCGGTGCGGCCGTAGAGCGTGGTGACGACCAGAGCGCGCAGCGCCGAGAGGGTGACGACCTCACGGTCGCTCGCGGACACCTGCCGCTTGCTGCCGTTCACGAGCCGCGCGAACGGCACCCGCTGGCCGTCGACCTCGACCTTCACCGAGTCGGCGACCACGTGCGCGATACGCGTTCCGAAGTCCCGCTGGTCCATGGACATGGCGAGGTTCTTGGCGACGGTCACGCCCTGCACATTGCGGTCGTAGAAGATCTGCCGCGCGTCGGCCGGAGCGAGGTCGGCGTACAGCTCGAACGGGATCCGCACCTGGGCCAGTTCGGGGTATGTCAGGCCGTACTCCTCGGGGTCGTCATAGAGGTCGTGCCACGCGGTGGTCTGTGTCTCGCCGTCGATGGCGATGACCGTCGTGCCCGGCGCGACAGTAAGGGTGCGCAACCCGCTGCCCGGGACCAGCTCGTCGCTGAGGGCGGCGAGCGGCCCCGCGTGCCACAGGGTGACGGGCGGCGTGGACCAGGCGGCGCCGAGTTCGCCCTTCAGCCCGGCGGCGATGTACTCGGCGTACGGACGGACGTTCTTGCCCTTCTGCGAGGACCGCAGTGTGCGCTGCACGGTGGCCCGCAGCTCCGCGTGCCGGCGAACCAGACCGGAGGCCGCCTTCAGCTTGCGCGGGTCTTCCGCCGCGCGGGGCGACGGCACGAGCTGGACCAGCGTCGCTACGGACATCGTTCCCACCACGGCGTCGGCACGGAACGGCATCACAGTGAGCTGGGTTCCTTCGACGACGCCTGTCGGCATGGTCAGGCGCATGACACTCCCCCCAAGAGGTGACTGAGGCTTCCAACCGGAAGCACAGCCAGATAAGCATAACAGTGAAAGCGTCGTCAATCATGTTGACAGATTTGACGAGTGCTGTAGGTTGTTGGCTGCTCCCTAACGAGAGGTGCAGGACTTCTGCCATGCCCCAGCCATCAGCGCAGGTGACCGCCGCCGAGATCTCCCGTATCGCGGGGGTCACGCGTGCCACGGTCAGCAACTGGCGCCGTCGGCACGCCGACTTCCCCGAGCCGTCCGGCGGCACGGAGAGCAGTCCGCTGTACGACCTGGCGTCGGTGCGCGCCTGGCTCGCCTCGCACGGTCATGCCTCGGCGGCAACTCCGTCGGAGGAGTTGCGGACGACCTTGCGCCTGCGCGCGCAGGGGGGCCGCGGCACGTCGGAGGACCTGCTGCTGGTCGTCCTCGCGGCCGCGGACCGCCCGGCGGAGGAGCTGACCTCCGTCGCGCAGTTGCCGGACGCGGAGCTGCTCGCCCGCGCGCACGACGACGCGACGGCCGCCGCCGGCATGGTGGCGGCCCCGGACCCGGTCGTGCGCTTCGACGCGGGCGATGCCGCGGTGCTCCGCGCGCTGTACGCATGTGTACGCGACGAGGGCGGCCAGGCCGCGCTGGGTGTCCTCGCGGAACGGGAACTGGAGGACAGCGCCGCGTCCGGCGCGTACCAGACCCCTGCACCGCTCGCGGACCTGCTGGCCCGTCTGGTCCCCGGCTCCCCGGTACGGGTCCTCGATCCGGCCTGCGGCAGCGGCTCCCTGCTGGCAGCCGCCGCCCGCCGCGGGGCTCGCGAGCTGTACGGCCAGGACTCGCTCCCCGTGCAGGCCCGGCGCAGTGCCGTGAGCCTGACCCTGACGGCTCCCGAGGCCACGGTCACCGTCCGGGCAGCCGACAGCCTCCGCGCGGACGCCTTCCCCGACCTGCTCGCCGACGCGGTGCTGTGCAACCCGCCGTACGGCGACCGGGACTGGGGCCACGACGAACTGGCCTACGACCCCCGCTGGGCGTACGGCGTACCGGCCCGCGCCGAGTCGGAACTGGCGTGGGTGCAGCACGCGCTCGCCCATGTGACCCCCGGCGGTTACGCGGCGCTCCTGCTGCCACCCGCCACGGCGAGCCGCGCGTCAGGACGCCGGGTACGGGCGGAGCTCGTCCGGAGCGGAGCACTGCGCGCCGTGATCGCGCTGCCGCCCGGTGCGTCCTCGCCGTTGCACGTCGGTCTGCAGATCTGGGTGCTGCAACGGCCCGAGCCGGGTGGTCCGGAGCGCAAGTCAGTGCTGTTCGTGGACACGGTGGCGGAAGCGTCGGCGACCGATCCGTCCGGACGCGGCGGAGCACCGTCGACCACGCGGACGCGGGGTGGGACCAGGTCCGCTTCCGTGGACTGGGAGAGGATCACCGCGCTCGCCCTGCGCGCATGGCGGGCGTTCCTCGAAGCCCCGGACGCGTTCGAGGGCGACCCCGGTGTCGCCTACGCGGCCGGTGTGGTGGACCTGCTGGACGACGTGGTGGACCTGACGCCGGCGCGGCTGGTACGGGCCTCACGGGCCGAGGTCGAACCGGAGAAGCTCGCGGCGGAGGTGGATGCCAAGCGCCGGAACCTGGTCGGGGCGGCGACGTCCCTCGCCCGGGCGGCGGAGCGGGAAGGCTGGACCTCGGCGGGCTCCGCGGCGCGCGAGTGGCGGACGGCGACGGCGTCCGACCTGGCGCGCGGTGGGGCGCTCACGCTGCTGCGGACAGTGCCGGAGGGCTCGCGGGGCGGCCGGGCGGAGAGCGGGAGCGAGGAGCGGTCGGATGTGGCCGCCCGCTCGGTGCTCACCGGGTCGGACATCGCGCGCGGGACGGGTCCGACCGGCGATCCGGCGGAGCTGCGCGGCGGCACGGCGCCGGTGGTCGCCGCCGGGGATGTTCTGATACGCGCGGTGGCGAGCGGCGACGGGCCGATGGCGCGCGTGGCGGGAGAGGAGGACGCGGGTGCGCTGCTCGGCCCGCATGTCCACCTCTTCCGCCCGGACCCCGCCCGGCTGGACGCCTGGTTCCTCGCCGGGTTCCTGGGCGCGGAGGAGAACATCGCGGGGGCGTCGACGGGGAGCACGGTCCTCACGGTCAGCCCGGGGCGATTGCGGGTGCCGCTGCTTCCGCTGGAGGAGCAGCGGCGGTACGGAGAGGCGTTCCGGCACGTGCACGCCCTGCGCAGGGAGGCCCAGCGGGCGACACGGCTCGCCGAGGAGACGGCACTGCTGCTGGCGGGCGGGCTCACGGGCGGACAGTTGCTTCCGTCAGAGGCGGAGGCAGCGGCGAGGAACGTACGCGATGAGGGTGGCGATTCGCCCCATTAGGCGCGCGGACCTGCACACATAGACCACACTTGTCAGACCGTCCTGGGCCGGCCGAAGGACTTCGTGCGGCGGGGACGGTGGGGTTGGGACATTTCGGAAGGAATCCGGGGATCCAGTTGAACAGCAGCAAGCACACGGAGTTGGCGAACCACGCGTGGTCCGTCGCCGACCTCCTGCGAGGGGACTACAAGCAGTCCGACTACGGCAAGGTCATCCTGCCGTTCACGGTGCTGCGGCGGCTGGAGTGTGTGCTGGAGCCGACACGCGAGAAGGTCGCGGAGATCGCCGAGCAGCACAAGGACAGCGGGATCGACCCGGACCGCTTCCTGCGGCGGGCCTCGGGGCACTCCTTCTACAACCGGTCACGCCTTACCCTGAAGAAGATCGCGGCGGACCCGCAGAACGCGGCGAAGAACCTGATGGTGTATGTGGGGGCGTTCTCGGACAACGCACGCGGTGTCCTGGAGCGCTTCGAGTTCGCGCAGCAGGTCAAGCGGCTGGACAGCGCGGGCCTGCTCTACAAGGTCATCGGCAAGTTCACGGACCTGGATCTGCGTCCCGAGGTCGTGCCCAACCACAACATGGGCTACATCTTCTAGGAGCTGATCCGCCGCTTCGCGGAGCAGTCGAACGAGACGGCCGGTGAGCACTTCACGCCCCGTGAGGTCATCCAGCTCATGGTGCGGCTCCTGGTCGCGCCCGACGGCGACGCGCTCCAGCTGCCGGGTGCGGTGCGTACGGTCCTCGACCCGGCGTGCGGCACGGGCGGCATGCTGTCCGCGATGGACGACCTGATCAAGGAGCTGAACCCCGACGCCACGGTGGAGGTGTACGGGCAGGAGCTCAACCCCGAGTCGTGGGCGATCTGCCGGTCCGACCTGATGATCAAGGGGCAGAACCCGGAGAACATCGCCTTCGGCAACTCCTTCTCCGACGACGGGCACGCCCGCAAGACCTTCGACTACATGCTGGCCAACCCGCCGTTCGGCGTGGACTGGAAGAAGGTCAAGGAGGAGATCGAGCACGAGCACAAAACGCTGGGCGAGGCCGGCCGCTTCGGGGCGGGGCTGCCGCGCATCAACGACGGGTCGCTGCTGTTCCTCCAGCACATGATCTCCAAAATGAAGCCGGCGGATGTGAACGGCGGGGGCGGCTCGCGGCTCGCGATCGTCTTCAACGGCTCGCCGCTGTTCACGGGCGCTGCGGGCTCTGGTGAGTCGGAGATCCGCCGCTGGATCCTGGAGAACGACTGGCTGGAAGGCATCGTCGCCCTGCCGGACCAGCTCTTCTACAACACCGGCATCTCGACGTACTTCTGGATCCTGACGAACCGGAAGAGCCCCGATCACAAGGGCAAGGTCGTGCTGCTGGATGCGCGGGACCAGTGGCAGAAGATGCGGAAGTCGCTGGGCGACAAGCGCAAGGAGCTGGGCAAGGACCACATCGCCACGGTGGTCAAGCTGTACGGCGAGGCGCTGGCCGTGGCCGGGGATCCGGAACACCCGCTGCACGGCAAGGTGAAGGTCTTCTGGAACGAGGACTTCGGGTACCAGCGGATCACGGTGGAGCGTCCGCTGAAGCTGCGGTTCGAGGTGACGGAGGAGACGCTGGCGGCGCTGGAGACGTCCAAGGTGATCCAGAAGCTGCCGCAGGCGGCGGTGTTGGCGGACGGCCTCAAGTCCCTGATGGGTGCCAGGTGGGGCACTAGGCAGGAGGCTTGGCTCGCCCTCAAGGACGCGGTCGTCGCGGCCGGCTCCACGTGGCCGACGGGGGCACCCTTCAACAAGGCACTGCGTGACGCCATTGGGGTACGGGACCCAGAGGGCGAGGTTCAGCTCGTCAAGGGCAAACCCGAGCCGGACCCGGAACTGCGGGACTACGAGAACGTGCCGCTGGGCGAGGACGTCGAGGAGTATCTAACCTCGCGCTTTCATGAAGCGGGCTGTCCGGCAGGCGGTCAGGAAAGCAGAAAGTGCCC
>NZ_BAAAIZ010000041.1:189897-228263 GCF_039526425.1 Streptomyces thermospinosisporus | reverse complement strand
CCGAACCCCGTGCACACCAGCCCACCTGACGTGCAGTTTTCACGATGCACACTGCTCACTGAGTACCGTGCTCTCCGTCGCGATCCAAGCGCGGCTCTCTGCGAGGGTCTCCTGGAGGTCGTGTCCGGTGATGGCGAGCGTGCTCAGGACCTCGGGATCGTCGCTGGTGCGCCGGCGTATCCGGTAGGGGTACTCGATACGTGCGACCAAGACCTTCACCGCGGCGGCGTAGCGGTCTCGGCGGACCGTCGCTCCAGCGCGCAGGCCAGTGAGGATGTGTCCGAGAGCTCCCGCGACGACGGAGGAGCCGAGGACGAGCGCGAGGATCGTGATCACAGATGTGGATGCCGTTTCTGGTGCGGTGAGGGGTGCCGGGCCCATCGGCGAGCCTCCTGTTGTGTCTCGGCGGTACGCAGTGGGTGGGTGCCGTGGGCGGGTTGGCCATGTGGTGCGTCTTCGGCCGGCCAGGTGCCGGAGCGGCGCCAAGCCTCTTCGTAAAGCAGATGTCGGTGAACGAGAGTGATCAGCGCTTCCAGGCCGTCCTCGGGGATCCAGCGCAGGGCCGCGTCATCGCCGGGGTACTGCAGGCACAAGTCTCTCAGCGGCGGCGGGTTGCGGTGCTTGAAGGCACGGTCGGCCGAGTCGAGCGGGAAGGCGTGCACGGTGTAGTCGGGTCGGATGACGAGGCGGACACGTTCGGTGGGGTAGTTCTCGCGTTCCAGGGCGGGCAGCGGGCGCAAGGTGAGTTCGAGGAGCGCGGCTCCGCCCGGACCGATGCGGCCAGCCGCCTGCTCCACGCCGTAGACGGTATCGGCGTGGAGCAGGTGGTCGGCGGCTGCGCCGGGGTCGGCGAGCACCGCCTTCAGCGAGTACGCCATGACCGGGCCGGTCGCGCGGGCTGCTGCCCGCGCGGGGAGACGACGGCGCGTCCGGTGGAGGTGATGCTGCCGGCAGCCAGGGCGCGCAGCGCGTCGGCGGCGCTCTGGGCCTCGGCCTGCGGGAACGGGTCCCCGATCAGGGTGTGCCAGATCTCGATGGCCGCAGCGTGCTGTCCGTCCTCTTCCAGACGTCGCGCCTCGGCCGCCCGTCGGGCGGTGGCGGCCAGCGTGGTGGCGTACGTATTGCGCTCGTCGATCGTCCACTCGGCGGTGAGGTCGTCAACACCGGTCGGGTCGAGCACCGGGTGGGTGACCGCCTGGGCGGCGTGAGCCAGGGTGGTGGCGAGGGCCTGGGAGTGCTCAAGCGGGCCGGTGACGGCCGCGTAGGCGAAGGCCTCCCACAGCAGCCCGCAGGTGTCGTCGAGGAGGGGGTGGCTCTTCTTGAAGGACTTCAGCATGCGGACCTGGTGGACGAACCGTCCGCCGGTGGCCTGGTTGCGGGTGCTGATGATCCGGTTGAGCGTACGGGTGTTGGACCACTCCCAGGTGTCGTTCTCCCTGTCGGCGATGTAGACGATCTCGCTGTCTTCCACGTCGAGCGCGGGGACCAGGTCGAAGGTGAAGTCCAGCTCGGCGAAGGTGACCTGGAGGGCGTGGGCAGGGGCGTCATCCACGTCGAAGAGGGCGTCGGGGTACTTCTCGGCGATGACCTCGCGGATGAGGCTCATCGCGTGGGCGGGGCCGCCGGGCTGACGCAGGGTCTTCTCCAGGCGCGGGTGCATCCGGATGACCATGTCGACGTCCTTGAGCGGCTTAAGCATCGTCTTGCGGGCGAAGCTGCCCTGCAGGAAGGTGGCGATGGCCAGGCCGGCGTTCACCAGGTGTTCGGTGATCTCGTTGTGCCGCTTCTGGGCGCTTTTGCGCTCGCGGCCATCGAGGTTGAGTTCCTCGTCGAAGGCATCGAAGGCGCCCTTGGTGCTGTCGTTCATCGTGCTGTCGTGCTCGTTTCTGCCGGCCGGGTAGATCGTGGTGCCCGGTGCCGGCTCCGGGGTCCCGTACGTGGTGGGGCGCCCGGGGTGGGTGCCTTCACTGGGGACAGACGACGTAACTCGGCGGTAGCGCGACGGGTGTGACGAGAGTTCAGTCGCAGTCGCGGCAGCGGCTGCTGGCGCCGTCGAACATGGCCGCCGGATGGACGACGAAGCAGGCCGTGCACTGGCGCTCGGACACCTTGCGGTCGCAGCCGCAGCGGTCGCAGTCGGGGCACGGGGCAGACTCGCAGCGGGCGCAGGCGCGGGCGAAGGAGGTGAAGTCCTCCCCGCAGTGTGCGCAGGTATAGCTGGCGGCCTCGGGGCCGTTGTATCGAACGGAGGGTGCGAAGGTCCTCCAGGGCGCGAGGTCGGTGACGGCGACGGCGAGGACGTAGCCGTCCATGGCCGCGGTCTGCAGGTACAGCTCCTCACCGACAACGGCGCCGTCACGGTAGGCAAGCCGGCCACGTCCCTCGGCGTGTCCCTGGCCCGACAGGGCCGTGCGCAGGACCGGGACCTGGCTCTGGTCGCTGCCGCGCCGCAGTGGGGGCAGGCCGTGGGAGGCACCGAAGGCGAGGATGCCGTCGCGGTCGAGGATCAGGATGTGACCGGGAGCTGGGAGGCGTTCGCTGGCTTTCACGCACGCCGCCATACGGGAGGCATTGCTCGCCCGCCACAGCGCGACCGCATCGTCCGCCGTAGGGCCGACGGCAGTGATATGGCGATCGGCGAGTGTGTCGGGCAGGAGAACGTCGGCGGCGAAGGCATCGCAGGCAGCATCCTCCAGGGCGGCGCCACCGTCGGGCTCGGCAAGCAGGACGTCCATCAACTCCACCACGGTCTGCTGCAGGTGGTGGCCCAGCTCATGGAGACCGGTGAACTCGCGGCGAGCCAGGCTGGCAGAGGTGGCGACGGCGAGGACGGCAGGAGTGCCGGCGAAATAGGCGCCGGAGACACTGCAACCGCCGCCGGAGCGATCGTCGGGTACGTCCCTGACCTCAAGACCGGGCCACTGCCGCAGCTCGTCAAGGGCGCCGTCGCCCAGCCGCTCGGCAGCGCCGGGGTGGTCGCGCTGCAAGATGGTGAGCATGGCCTTGGCCTGGGTACGGGCCGCGGCGCGGCGCAGGTAGTCCATCACTCGCTCTCCGGGCCTAGGTGAACGTGGAAATAGCGGTCTACCCGAGCAGGCCAGTCCGCTTCCGCAGGGCGCTCCTGACGCGCTGCCAGTGTGAGCGTGGCAAAGAGTGCCTGCCAGCGGACTTCCCGTTCAGCGGTTCCGGTGAGGTGGGCGAGCCGACGGATCTGTTCGCGGCGGGCGGGGCGACTCAGCTCGTGCACCAAACGGTCGGGCAACGGCGGATTGGCAGCCAGGATCGCGTCCGCAGACATGCCCAGGGTCGGTGCGAGGAGGCGAGCTTCGGGCGGGGTGAGAGGTGTCTGCGCGCGCAGCAGCGCGAGGGCGCGCGGTGGCTTGATGCTCAAGCGATGGATCAGTTCGGTGGGGCCCAGGCCGCACTGCCTCAGCAGGGCAGGCAGACCGCCACTGCCCCGAGGCGCCCAGCGCGCCGTCGCCAGCACTTCCATGGTGTCGGCGAGGGCGGAGCGGAACTCGGCCGCCTGCGATGCGGGGCTGGGAAGGGGGCTGCCATAGCGGTACCCGGAGGCATCCGGGGCGGGTGAGCCGTCGGCTTCCAAGGGAACGGACAGCTCGCTGACCTGCCGGTCCAGGACATACCACGGAAGGCGGCTGCCCAGACCGCACCACAGGGCAAGCGGCTGCTCCAGTGTGGAAGCCTCGGCGGGCAGCAGCACCGTGTCGGGGTCATAGAAGCGTGTCTCCAGGGAGACCGGCAAGGCGTGCACCGTGGTGTCATCGACCGCCGCGACAGCCACGACCTCGACGACGCCTTCCCACACAGCGCGCCAGATCTGGCCCGGTCGGGGATCACCCGGCGCTGCCGCCGCCGCAGTACGGACCGCATCGGGAACATGCAGCTGGGCGGCTGCAGCGCGCAGCCGCTCATATGCGCTGCTCGATGCCTGGCTCATCGGGCGGCCCCCATTCCTCTCGGCGGTCTGTTCCCACTATGGACAAACGACGTCACTCGCCGAACGTCAGGGGGGTTCACTGCTGCGGCGCAGCAGCGCTGCGGCTACCTCTCGGGGATCGCTACCCTCAGCGGTCAGAGCCAGCATGAGCTTCTCACGCAGCGCATCCATGATCGCGGACGTCTGTCGGCGCCCTAGTCCAAGCAGGACGGAGACTTCCGCCGGATCGTCTTCCAGGAACGACAGCAGCGTCCGCTCCTGTGGGGACATGTCGGCCCAGATTTCCCCGGCTACGGTCTCGGCCTCCACGGGAACGGTCCCGTGTTCCTGCTCGGTGGCAGAGTCGATGAGCGCGCCATCATCCGCGTACAGCGCGGTGAACTCGGCAGGAGCGAGTAGCTCGAAGCGGGCTTCAAGAACCTTGGCCAGTTCTTCCTCCCGGACCGCTCCACCTGCGGCCTCCAGCACTCCGGTGAGTACGGCCATCAGGGCGCGCACGGTTTCCCTGGGGGTCGGCCCGGAGTGGTTCCAGGCAGTGATCCATACTCCACGCACTTCCCAGGCGGCTTTGACCAGTTCATCAAGATCGCCTTGCCAAACGGCGCCGGGCGGATGAGAGGTCAGGGCCCACCGGGGCGAAGTACCAGCCACCGCGCGAAACCGGCTGTCCGCGCCAAGGCGCGCGGCGAAGCGCCGCCGCAGCTTCCCCCGCTCGGTACGTTTGGCTTCGTCGATCAAGAAATTCCTGATCGACGTGAAGAACATCTTCTCCAGGGAAGCGTCGTCGACCGTCTTCAGGAAGCAGGTCAGGAGGAAGTTCTCGCCCTTCCTGCTGATCATCTCGAACAGGAGCTCGTCGACGGCCTCGTCCGTCCACGCGGCATGACCTTCGGGCGGTGGGAATCCCTGGGATCGTGCCACCTGACGCCCGACGCGTCGCAGCAACTCAAGACCCAGATCACCAAGCTGGCCGTACTGCACCAACTCCTCATGCGCCCCGCCCGCCATCGACCACCTCGGCCTCACCCTGCGGACTGCGCCGTCCGCACTGGCCTCTTCCTATACACCTCCCGATGCGCGGACGGGGGTCCGCCACGCCGTTGGGTCAGCACGAGGATGCTCGCCCGGCTCCGAACGGCGATGCGCGAGAACACTCTGGGCACAGACGAGTGGCAGGCCCGACTCGCCGTCCGGCAGATGGGCCATGCAGCGAGTTCGCTCTCCCCGCGTCCACCATCCGGGACGATACCCAGCAGGCGGTGGAGGTCCGCTGTGACCACACCTACGCGTTGCCGAGCTTGAGGACCATGGCCGGGTACTCGCCCCGCTTCGCCAGCGCGTAATCCGTGCTGCGACCGACCGTCAGCGCCTTGTTCGCTATGTCGAGGTCGACGGCGACAGGCAGAGCGCGCAGCCCCCGCGGGTCATCCCCCTACCTCTGCATCCCAGGGACTTTTCAGGGACTTTCAGCGCTGTCTGAGGGACTTCCGGGACTTTTCGCGGCCTAACGCGGCAAGCCCCTGAAAGATCGGAAAGGAAAGGACCTCCGGCGCAGGTCAGAGGCCCTTTCCAAGGCAAAGCCGCAGGTAGCGGCAGACGAGTCAGGCTGTACGCCGGATTCAGTTCCGCATGTGACACGGAAGATCAGAAGTGCTGACGAACACGAGCGCGCTCGACGTCACGGATTGGGCATACGGCCTGCCGCGTCCGGTTCCCTCGCACCGTTCAGGCCACCCACTGAGGAACGAGCCTCTCCATGATCGGCGTCCTGTCACCCGAGTGCTTCGGCACGGTGATGGTCAGGGACTTCAGGACACATCCCAGCAGCATCCGGCGGTCCTGAAGTGTCGCCTCCTCCCACGCCTCGGTAAGCGCCTCACCGTCCGCGAAGAAGACGGTCAGATCGGCCTCCATGGCGAGGCGCGCCGCTTCCTTCTCCAGGGCCTCGATCAACTCGGTCTGGGCGTCCGAGAGCTCACGGAACCGCTCTGCAGAGAGCCTGCCTTCGATGTAGTAGTCGTGCTGCAGCAGTTCACGACGCGCACGTGCCGCATCCAGGCTGGCCATGAGCTCGATGCGCTGGGCATCTCGCTCCGGGTCGTGGAGGATGGACCAGCGGCGAACGATCGCGTCCAGGCCCGGGTCCCCGTGTTCGAGGGCGGACACATGGCTCAGCCACATCGCCTCGACGGCGGCGTCCAAACGCTCGGCTCGCACCACGACGCCGGGGCAGGCGTCGTTGCCGTACGTTCCACGGATCCGACACCGATAGATACGTCCCCGTTCTCCGCCGCTGCCTGTCATCGTGTGGTGGCAGCGAGGGCACCGGAGTATGCCGCCGAGGAAGGTGGTGTGCGGACGCTTGCCCGTGGAACCGCCGCCGACTTTGCTGACCCTCTCCTCGATCGACGCGAGGATGCGTAGGCGCTCTCCGGGAGACACGACTCCCTCGCCGATCTTGACCGGGCGGCCGCGGGAATCCCGTTCTGGCTCTACCGAGGGGATCCACACGTCGAGCGGTTGGCCGTCAGCGTCGTACTTCCGCTCCTTCGAGGGCAGTAGACCGGCCCAGGCCGGCGACTTCACCATGCGGACGATGGCCCGGGACGTCCAGCGAGCTCCGTCACGGGTCCGGATTCCGTCCCTCTCAAGCTCGTGCGCGACGCTCATGGCTGAGCGGCCTTTGAGTAGCTCGTCGGCGATACGCCGAGCGTGCAGGTACTCGCCGGGGTGCCGTTCGAGGATTCCCGAGCCCTTGGGTGAGCGCACGCCATAAGGCGTCCGGCCTCCGGACCACCTTCCTGCTGTCCGTGCCGCGGCCTTGCCCGTTGTGACACGGAGTGTCAGGTCCTTGATCTCCTCGCGGGCCCGTTCGGCGAGGATCGCGAACACGATGCGTGTGCCCTGCTGACTGGAATCCAGGTTCTCCTGAAGCACATAGAGACGGGCTTTGCGGCGGTCGAACTCGTCGAGAGCCGCGCCGATGGCAGCCATGCCCCTGCGGTCGAAACGGTCCGTCTTCCACACCGCCAGCGTCTTCACCTCGCCGGCGATGACGGCCGCCATCGCTCCTTCGAGCTTCTCCCGTCGTACGTGCTGTTTGGAGGCGCTGCGTTGCTCCAGCCAGACCTTGCGGACGGTCAGGTTCTGCCGCGCCATCTCGCGGCGTAGGTCGCGCGCGTGCTGCTTGAGGGTTTCGAGGGTCTCCCGCTTCTTGCTACGGCGGAGGTACAGGTCGACCAGGTCTCCGGGTCCCTTGCCGACCAGCTCATCGGGATACGCATCCCGAAACTCCTCCGCCACGCGCCTTGTCATATTTCCCTCCTACAACACAGATCCGGCCGCACCAAACGGCATCTGTGCAGGTGAGGGCTGTGCTGTATTAGGCGGCGGACTCCCAGGCGAGGGCGAGGAAGCGTTCCACCCGGCCCAGGTCGAGTTCGGCGGCGAGGGAGACGGCGACCACGGCGTGGTCGACGTTCGCGGCGAGGATCTGCCCCTCGGACCGCTTGGAGGAGGTGGAGCGCACGAAGGCGGTGCGGCGCGGCAGGTACGCCCGCACGTAGCGCGGGTTGCCCTCGGGCTCGACGGCGACCCAGTCGCCGGTGCAGACGACCCGCATCGGGTCGTGCGGGGTGACGAAGGCCGTGTCGGCGCGCACGGTCCCGTCGGCGGTGACGACGTCGCACTGACCCCGGTCGACGCGGACCACGCGCCCGGGCAGCATCCCCTGCGCGTCGTACGGGGCGAACGCCTCGGCCCACGCCTCGTCCCAGCCGAACGGGGCGAGCGCGGTGGCGGTAGCGGTAGCGGCAGCGGTACCGGTGGTGATGGAGCTGGAGCCGGAGCTGGAGCTGGAAGTCAACGAGTGACCCTTCACAAGGGTGGCCCCGGCGGCCGTGCCCCGTGCGGGCACGGAGGAGGAAAGAGTGAGTCAGCCGGCGGCCACGGAGGTGGACTTGACGGTTTCCTGGATGCGGGCAGCGCCCGGCACAGTGACGGCCATCTGTCGACACCTCCTCACTCGCGCATGCGCCGCCCTCGCGACGCTCCGGTACGGCAGCCGGTGCGGCCCCCGTGTGGTCCGCGGTCACGTTAGTCCGCGCCCGCCCCTGCCCGTCAAACGGTTTTTCCGGCGAGCGTTTTCGTTCGCCAGCCCTTCTCTGCCGCCCGTCGCGGAGTAGCGGGCCGCCGCTCTGGCAGTCCCACAAGCCGCGCCAGGATGAGCCGAGTTGTCCGTCCGCCTACCGGACCGTCTCGCACGGCCGGCCGTTCAAGGCGAACCCGGTCGGCGGGTTGTTGCTGCCGTTCCAGGCTCCGATGAAGCCGAAGGCGATCTTCCCGTCGGCGGGGATGGAGCGGTTGTAGTGGGGTGCGGTGGCCGTGACGTGGTCGTCGCGCTGGGTCACCCCGGCGTCCCACATCTGCCGGATGCGCTGTCCGTCGCGGAAGGTGAAGTCGACGCGCCAGGAGTCGACGGGGACGTGGGTGACGACCGTGACCTCGGCCTGGAACCCGTCGGGCCACTGGTACACCAGGTCGTACTCGGCGCGGCAGGCGGCGGGGCCGGCGCTGCCGGTCGCGCCGGGCGCGGAGGTGGCGGAGGAGGTGCCCTGCGGTTCGGGCTCGGGGTCGCGTTTGTCCGGGGGCGCGGCGGAGCTGCGGGTGGGGGCCGGTTTGCCGGTGCGGGGCGCCGAGGGGCGGGGGTTGGTGGCGGCGGTGGTCGACGAGGCCTCGGGGGTGCCGGGCGGCAGGGAGACGCCGGGGCCGGACGCGGGGCGTTCGCCGGCCCCGGGGTGGGCGACGCGTTCGCCCGCCGGGTCGCCGCCGAAGGGCATCAGGGAGACGGCGAGGGCCAGGGCGGAGACCAGGAGCGCGGTGCCCAGCAGGCCGCCCCGGGCGAGGACCTTGCGTTCGGAGGAGGTGTCGTCGTGGTCGGCGCCGGAGGTGTGCGGGGCGTCGAGCCGTGCGTCGGCCGCCCGGCGGCGGCGCTCCAGGTAGGCGGGGCCGCCCCAGCCGAGGACGCCCTCGGCGAGGGCCTCGGCCGGTCCCGCCGGGGAGGTGCTCAGGCAGGAGGACGCCTCGGCGCAGCGCGGGCAGGAGGCCAGGTGGCGGGTGAGGTCGTCGGGGGTGTCGGCGGCGGGTGAGCGGGTGACGGCGTCGAGGAGCCGGGCGTAGCTGCGGCACTCGGCGTCCGTCGGGGAGTCGAGCTGGGCGCGGTGGCAGCGGTTGCGGAACTGGTCGCGGACGCGGTCGAGTTCACCGGCGGCGGTGTCGGGGTCGAGGCCGAGCCGGCGGGCGGCGACGGACAGCGGCAGGGCCTCCACGTCGGCGAGCCACAGCAGTTCGGCGTCGGCCTGCGGCAGGTCGCGCAGTCCGCGCAGGGCGAGCGGCCGGGTGAGGGGCGGGCCGGTGTAGCGGGCGGCCTGCTCGGAGGCGAGCCATTGGCGCAGGCCGGGGTCGAGCCGGTCGCCCTGCCCGGTGTCCGCCCAGTCGGCCGCGGTGGTGCGCACGGCGGTCAGCAGCAGGGCGAGGCGCGGGAGCCGGGCGGAGCGGCGGCCGCGGGCCGTGCCGGTCTCGGCGGCGCGGATCTCACGGACGCCGCGGGCGAAGGCCTCGTGGGCGAGCTGGGCGGCGGCGGAGGGTCCGGTGGTGCACAACTCGGCGTAGGACAGCACCGCGTCCCAGTACTCGGAGAACAGCGCCTTCTCGGCGTCGTCCTGAGGGGTCGGCAGGTCGGGCATGGGTCTCCTGCATCTGCGGTCCGCGCTATCGAGCCCAACTCGCCAGATCGGTGGCCAAGTTGGACAACCTGGGGCGGTGGCCGCCGAGCCTTTCACGTTCCCGGCGCACCTGACAAGCGCCGGCCGCGGTGCGGGCGCGGCGGCGCATGCGACACCCCTCACGGGACCATACGCAAGGAAGGCCGGAACGTCTCGGTTCCGGCCTTCACTAATTCCTCAGAACTTCCTGAGGAATCAGAACTCCCTGATGAATCAGGCGAATCGCCCCTCGGAGCCGGGCGGGTCGCACCTCGGCACCGGGCGGCGCGCACCTGCGAGCCGTGCGGCTCGCACCTCGGTGCGCATCGGTGCGCACCACTGCGCCGGGCGGCTCACACCTCGGCGGGCGCCTCCGCCGTGTCCCCGGCCGTGTCGCCGGTCGTCTCCTCGGCGGGCAGGCTGTCCATGAAGGAGCTGACGGAGAACACCGCGCGGCCGGGTCCGGGCGGGCCGTAGCCGGGGGGCGAGGTCAGGCCGAAGTCCTCCATGGTCTGCCGGTAGGCCTGGAGCAGCCGGATGTGGTACTCCAGCGGCGCGCCCTGCGGGTTGGCCTTGCCGAGCGGGGTGGTCGGCTCCGGGCACCAGGTGGTGAAGCGGGGCGTGATGCCGTGCGACATGAAGAAGCGCAGGCCCTCGGTGGTGGAGGCGATGGCCTCGTCGACCGTCTTGAAGCCGAAGGGCTCGGCCATCTCCACGCCGGCGACGAAGTTCGGGATGACGTTGCGCGCGCCGAAGACCTCGGCGGAGTCCAGGATCCGCTTGTGCCACTCGTCGCGGCCGACGTACCGCTCCTTGCCGGGGCAGTACATCTTGAACAGGTACTCGTCCCACACCTCGTAGTTGGGGTGGTAGATCTGCACGCCGTAGTCCTTGAAGCGCTGCACGTCCGCCTTGGGCAGCGCCTGGGCGACGACCTTGCCGATCCAGCGGCCGGGGAAGCGCTCCTCGATGGCCTTGGCGTAGTGGCCGTAGAAGTCGGCCTCGTCGCGGCCGGCGACCTTGGAGGTGATGGCGCCGCCGGTGAGGGTGTAGGCGGTGGACGCCTTGGCGGTGTCGTAGCGGTCGATGATCTCCAGGGCCTCGAGGATCTCCTCGACGTCCTTGACGCCCGTGTAGGGGCGGCCGGCCGCCTTGTGCTGGCGCCAGTTGTGGTTGATGTCGCAGTACTGGCACTCCTCCTTGGCGCCGAAGTACTGGCAGACCCGGAAGACGGTCAGGTAGATCAGGTAGCCCCACTGGATGGTGGGGGCGACCTCCATGACGGACTTCCCGTTGGACAGGGTGTGCCGGTAGTACTCGGGCATGGGCGGCACGCCGACGTCGGCGATGCGCTTGCCGTCGAGGTAGAGGCCGAGCATGCCGTCCTCACCGGCGGCGACCCGGTAGGGCGAGGCTGGGTTCACCCGGACGGAGACGACGGTGCGGCGCAGGTCGTAGGGGCCTCCGGTGAGGATGATCTCCTCCGGCGGGCGGCGCAGCGCGGCCTCGCCCAGCTCGGGCAGGGTGCCGTGGTCGAAGGAGAAGATGAAGTAGGACTTCGGCTTGACCTCGCCGCTCTCGTTGTCGCTGAGGGCGGACGGGTCGAAGGCCACGCCGCCGCGGAGCAGGTCCTCCTTGAAGACGGCCTCCCGCGGCACATGCGGGAACCGCTCCATAAGATCCTCGACCAGCTCGGTCCGGCTGCCCATCCCGTCATCTCCTCCCGGTGCGGACGTACGACTCCTCACGGTATGCCCCCTGCGGCTCGGCTTCCCGCCCGGGGGGTCCTCAGACGCGCCGGGTAGGTTCCGCGGTATGACGGACATCACGGTGACCAACTGGGCCGGCAACATCACCTACGCGGCCAAGGCGCTGCACCGGCCGCATTCCCTGCCCGAGCTGCGGGCGCTGGTGGCGGACAGCGAGCGGCTGCGGGTGCTGGGCAGCGGCCACTCGTTCAACGAGATCGCCGAGCCGGGCGCCGAGGGCGTGCTGCTGTCGCTGGCGGACCTGCCGCCCGAGCTGGACGTCGACACGGCGGCGCGCACGGTGCGGGTGGGCGGCGGCGTCCGGTACGCGCAGCTGGCCCGGCAGGTGCATGCCCGGGGGCTGGCGCTGGCGAACATGGCGTCGCTGCCGCACATCTCGGTCGCCGGGTCGGTGGCGACGGGCACGCACGGTTCCGGGGCCGGGAACGGGCCGCTGGCCTCCTCGGTGCGGGAGGTGGAGCTGGTGACGGCGGACGGGTCGACGGTGACGGTGCGGCGGGGCGAGGAGCGTTTCGGGGGCGCGGTGACCTCGCTCGGGGCGCTGGGCGTGGTGACGGCGCTCGCCCTCGATCTGGAGCCGGCCTACGAGGTCGAGCAGCACGTCTTCACCGAGCTGCCGCTCGAAGGGCTGGACGCGGGGGCGTTCGAGGCGGTGATGACGGCGGCGTACAGCGTGAGCCTGTTCACGGACTGGCGGGCGCCGGGTTTCCGGCAGGTGTGGCTGAAGCGCCGCACCGACCAGCCGCTGCCCGACTGCCCGTACGCGACGCCGGCGACGGAGAAGATGCACCCCGTTCCGGGCATGCCAGCCGTCAACTGCACCGAGCAGTTCGGGGTGCCGGGCCCCTGGCACGAGCGGCTGCCGCACTTCCGCGCCGAGTTCACCCCCAGCAGTGGGGCCGAACTCCAGTCGGAGTACCTGATGCCGCGCCGGCACGCCCTGGACGCCCTGCGCGCGCTGGACGGCATACGGGAGGTCCTGGCGCCGGTGCTGCAGACCTGCGAGATCCGTCTGGTCGCCGCCGACGACCAGTGGCTCAGCCCGTCCTACGGGCGGGACACCGTGGCCGCTCACTTCACCTGGATCGAGGACAGCGCGGCGGTACTGCCCGTGGTGCGCCGCCTGGAGCAGGCCCTGGCCCCGTTCGAGGCGCGCCCGCACTGGGGCAAGGTGTTCACCACCCCGGCGGCACAGCTGCGCGCGCTCTACCCCCGCCTGGACGACTTCCGGCGCCTGGCCGAGACCCTGGATCCGGCGGGCAAGTTCCGCAACGCCTTCGTCCGCGAGGTGCTCACGGCGGCCCAGTGACGCGAGGCGGCCCGGTGACGCCAGGCCGGAAGGGCCTGACCTCGGCAGACCGGCCCTCACCGGCTCCCTGGCATCCATTAGGTTGCTCCCTGCGCACACCGGCTCTTTCAACTCTCCCGACTGACTCGACTCCCTCGATCGGAGGCCCCCTTGCCCCGTGCCGGGCTCAGCACCGACCGTCTGGTCGCGGCGGCGGCCGACCTCGCCGACGAGGCAGGATTCGACCAGGTCACCCTGTCCGCGCTGGCCCGGCGCTTCGGTGTCAAGGACGCGAGCCTGTACGCGCATGTGCGGGGCCTGGACGACCTGCGCACCCGCCTGGCGCTGCTGGCCGGCGGCGAGCTGATCGAACGGATCGCGGAGGCGGTGGCCGGGCGCACGGGCAAGGACGCCCTGGCCGCCTTCGCGGGCGCCTACCGCGAGTACGCCCTCACCCACCCCGGCCGCTATGCGGCGACCCAGATCCGCCTGGACCCGACCCGCATCGCCGGCTCCGCCGCCGTGCGCCGGACCACCGAGGTCACCTACGGCCTGCTGCGCGCCTACGACCTGGAGGAGCCGGACCTCACCGACGCGGTCCGCCTGCTGCGCAGCACCTTCCACGGCTTCTGCGCCCTGGAGGCCACCGGCTCCTTCGCGGCCCCCCGCGACCTGGAGGCCTCCTGGAACCAGGCGATCGAGGCCCTGCACATCACCCTGACGAACTGGCCCCGGACGCGCTGAGCCGCTGGATCTCCTCGTACGAGGGTGTGGTGCCCGCCGGTGTGCGGCCCGAGCGGACGGCGGTGGCCGCCTCCAGGGCGGCGCCGAGGGCCCGCCGGTAGAGGAGGGAGCCGAGGCTGACGCGCCCGACGCCGAGCTCGGCCAGGTGCTGCAGGGAGGGGCCGTCGGGTGAGTGGAGGACGTTGAGAGGGACGTCCAGCTGCCGGACGAGGCGGGTGATCTCCTCGGGGTCGGTGAGTCCCGGCACGAACACGCCGTGCGCTCCCGCCTCTTGGTACGTCGTGAGGCGGCTCCGGGTCTCGTCCGGGTCGCCGTTCCCGAGCCAGTGGGTGTCGGTGCGGGCGTTGACGAACAGGTCCGGGGCGGCGGCGCGGACCGCCTCGATCTTGGCGGCGTGCCGGTCGGCGGGGCCGAGCCCGTCCTCCAGGTTGATGCCGACGGCGCCCACGGCGGCCAGTTCGCGGGCGAACTCGGCCACCTCGTCCGGGTCGTCGCTGAATCCGTCCTCGGCGTCCACGGAGAGCAGGAACGGCTCGGAGCCGAGGGTGAGGGCCAGGCGGAGCGTCTGCTCGCGGGTGACGCCCGCCCCGTCGGGCAGTCCGGCCGCCGCTGCGACGGCGAGGCTGGTGGTGCCGATGGCCGGGAAGCCGTGGGCGGCGAGGATCGCGGCGCAGGCGTGGTCCCAGGCGTTGGGCAGCAGCAGGGGCCGGCCCGACCGGTGCAGTGCGGCGAAGGCGGCGGTCATGAGAGGTCTCCCACGGCGTCGGCGTAGTAGACGGATTCCTGGACGTGGTGGGCGAGTTGCCGGAAGCTCCAGCCGTCGCCGGGCGAGTGGTCGAGCTGGTCGTCGGTGAGGGCGTCGAGGCGGACGGCCCAGACGCGGGCCAGCCGGAGCAGGCGGCTGCGGGCCTCGTCGAGGTCGTGCGCGGTGAAGGGCGCGAGGTCGGCGGCGGTGGTGACGGCGGAGGCGTGCCAGTCGTCGGGGCGGGGCCGCTCACCGGCGAGGCGGGCCTCCATCTCGGCCAGGTGGTCGATCATGTGGTCGGCGACGCGCCGGATCGCCTTGTGCGGGGTGTACGTACGGCCGTCGACGTGCACCGGTTCGCCGTCCCACCGAATCCAGGTGGCGGCCAGCGCGAGAACGTGGTCGACCATGCCGGTGACGGCGGCGGAGGGGGCCACGGGGGAATTCGTGCGGGGCGTGCTGTCGCTCATGCGGCCACGCTAGGAGCGCGACGCTTCGGCGCCGGCCGAAGTGTTCCCGAGCTGCCCGGAGTCCCGGGCACGGCGTGAGCCTGGGGCACCCCGGTTCCGGTCGGGGTGCCCCAGGGTTTCATCCCACCCCGATTCGGTGCCCGGGCGCCAGAGGCCGTGAGCAGTCAGACCGGTTCCGGACGGAAGGGGAACATGGCGTCACTCTCCGGCTGGACGACTCCGTAGGTGCTCTCGGGGACCGCGTTCCAGGCGCCGGGCATGCCGCCGAGGGGCTCGGAGACGATCAACCGGGTGTCGTCCGAGACCTCTTGGAGGAAGCCTTGGTCCGGGTGCAGTGAACGCAGGGTCTCCCCATGCGCGCGACCGCCCCGGGCGGGTCGTCCTCCAGGCCGAAGGTGAGCGCCGGATGGAACATCAGCTCCGAGTCCGTCGATCCCCCGAGGGACAGGAACAGCTCGGGGTCGACGGCCAGGACGAGGTCCCGGCGGATGCGGTGGAACTCCGCGATGGCGCCGTTGTGCATCCACATCCAGCGGCCGTGGCGGAACGGGTGACAGTTGGTCCGCTGCACCGGGGAGCCCGTGGAGGCCCGGATGTGGCCGAAGAACAGCGGCGAGCGCACATGCCCGGCGATCTCCCGCAGATTGCGGTTGCTCCACGCCGGGCCGACCTCGCGGAGCAGGACGGGTGTTCCCGAGTGGGCGAGCCACCTGCACATCACCGGCCCCCGTTCCGACGTCCTCCTCCCCTCAACGTCGCACGCCTGCCGTCAGGCCGCATCCGCACCGGTGGCCGACCTGGACACGCACAGCGCCCAGATGATGAAGCCCGAGAAGGCGATCATCACCACGGACCACACCGGGTAGTACGGCAGGGACAGGAAGTTGGCGATGATGACGAGCCCGGCGATGGTCACCCCGGCGACGCGGGCCCACATGCTGTCCTGGAACAGCCCGAAGGCGATCAGCACGGCGAGCACGCCGAGCACCAGGTGGATCCAGCCCCAGGCGGTGAGGTCGAACTCGAAGACGTAGTTGCTGGTGGTGACGAAGACCTCGTCCTCGGCGATGCCCATGATGCCGCGCAGGACGCCGAGCACCCCTGCGATGGCGAGCGTGATTCCGGCGAAGACCGTCAGGCCCTCGGCCCACTGCCGTTTGACCGAGGGCACATGGGCGCCGGTGGTGCTGCCGTGGGGCGGATGTGTGGCTGCCATTGGCCGCTGCCTCTCTTACGTGCCGTGACCGCTGAGCTTCTGTTGCATGACGTGACCGCTGAGCTCGTCACGTGCCGTGTCCGCTGAGGACCATTTCCTTGGCCCTGCGGTACTCCTCGTCCGTGATGTCGCCGCGCGCCTTGATCTCGGACAGCCGGGCGAGTTCGTCGACCCGGCCGGCCGAGCCGCCCGTACCCTTCGCGGCCTCACGGATGTAGTCGTCGAAGGCCTCCTGCTGCGCCCGCGCCTGTGCCGCCTCACGGCGCCCCATGTTCTTGCCGCGGGCGACGACGTAGACGAAGACGCCCAGGAAGGGCAGCAGGATGGTGAACACCAGCCAGCCGGCCTTGGCGCCGCCGCTCAGGTCGTCGTCGCGGAAGATGTCGAGGACGACCCGGAAGAGCAGCACGAACCACATCACCCACAGGAAGAAGATCAGGATCGTCCAGAAGGCGCTCAGCAACGGAAAGTCGTACGCGAGATAGGTCTCCGCACTCATCGCAGTCCTCCGTTCCGGCCCTTCCACGACCTGCACCGGAGGGCCGATGTCAGCGTGGGCCGGGCGAGGCGCCCGCTGCCTCACCCGGCACGGGTGAAACACGGGCCCGCCGTCCGGCCCGCACCGGCCGCCGCATCACCCACGGCAGGTGATCCGGCGCCCCGGCGGGCGCGATGGGATGGGATGGAGTGAGATGGATGGGACGGGGAGCGGGGCGGGACGGACGGGTGGGGCACCCGCCGCGTCCGCCCGCTCCGTCCACCAGGCGGGAGGCAGCGATGACCGTGCCCGGTTCGTTCAGCGCTTCCCTGTCCCCGGCCGAGCGGGCGGCTCATGGCCGCAAGGCCCGCAACCGCGCGCCGCGGTCGGCCCACGGCTGGTACGAGGCGGCTCAGGACCGGCCCGACCCGGTCGGCCTGATCGAGGGACAGTCGGCGACCCGGCTGTCCGAGATGGTCCCCATCCGCTACGGCCGGATGCTGGAGTCCCCGTTCCGCTTCTACCGGGGCGCCGCGGCCGTCATGGCCTCGGACCTCGCACCGCTTCCCGGCACCGGTCTGACGGTCCAGCTGTGCGGGGACGCCCATCTGCTCAACTTCCGGCTGCTGGCCTCCCCGGAGCGGCACCTGGTGTTCGACATCAACGACTTCGACGAGACCCTTCCCGGCCCCTTCGAGTGGGACGTCAAACGGCTGGCTGCCAGCTTCGCCATCGCGGGCCGCGCCAACGGCTTCTCGGCCGCGGAGCAGAACGACGCGGTCGGGACGTGTGTGCGAACGTACCGGCGGCGGATGCGGGAGCTGGCCGGCATGCGGATCCTCGACATCTGGTACGCGCAGGACGACGCCGACCATCTGCGCGAGCTGCTCGCCTCCTCGCAGAACCGCGAGGGCGCCCGGCGTGCCGACGAGGCCGCCGCACGCGCCCGCACCCGCACCCACCTGCAGGCCTTCAAGAAGCTCACCCGGGTCACGGCGGACGGCCGCCGCATCACGCCGGACCCGCCGCTGATCACCCCGCTGCGCGATCTGATGGAGGATCCCGCGACGGAGGAGAAGGCGCTGCACGAGGTCATGGACACCTACGCACGGTCGCTGTCCTCGGAGCGCCGGCATCTGCTGCGGCGGTACCACGTGGTCGACGTGGCCCGGAAGGTCGTCGGTGTCGGAAGTGTCGGCACGCGCTGCTGGATCGTGCTGCTGCTCGGCCGGGACGACGACGATCCCCTGCTGCTGCAGGCCAAGGAGGCGCAGGAGTCGGTGCTGTCGCCGTACTCCGGCGGCGACCGCTGGGAGAACCAGGGCCGCCGTGTGGTGGCGGGCCAGCGGCTGATCCAGACGACCAGCGACATCCTGCTGGGCTGGACCCACGCCGTCGGCCTGGACGGCCGCCCCCGCGACTTCTATGTGCGGCAGCTGCGCGACTGGAAGGGCATCGCACGCCCCGAGACCATGGATCCGGGTCTGCTGCGCCTGTTCGCGCAGGTGTGCGGGGCCTGTCTGGCGCGGGCGCACGCCCGGTCCGGCGACCCGATCGCCATCGCCGCGTATCTGGGCGGAAGTGACCGCTTCGAGCGGGCGCTCACCCTGTTCGCCCAGTCGTACGCCGACCAGAACGAGCAGGACCACGAGGCGCTGGGCGCGGCCGTCCGCGCGGGCAGGGTGCGCGCCGAGAGCGCGTGACGGACCTGCGTGGTTCGTGACGGACCTGCGTGGCCCGTGACGGACCTGCGTGGTTCGCGAGTGGCCGGGCGGCTCGCTCCGGCATCTCATTCCGGCATCTGGCGGATCTCCAGCACCCGCAGCCCGAGGGACTGGCAGCGGGCCAGCAGCCCGTACAGGTGGGCGTCGTCGACGACGTGCCCGAACAGCAGGGTCTGACCGGACATCTCCACATGGTCGAGTTCCGGGAAGACATTGATCAGCGGTTCCGAGAGTTGCCCGTCGAGGCGGATCTCATAGCGCATGAGCTGCTCTCCGGAGGGCTGAGGCCGGCGGCTCGTGCCTGTACGCTGCGATACTCCGCCGGCCAGGGCGCGCGCGGCTCACCCCGTGCAGGTGATATGCCCGCCCGCGCTCACAGCAGCTTCAGCTCGCGCGCCCGGCGCACCGCCTCACCGCGCCGGCCGACCTGGAGCTTGCGGTAGATGCTCTTCAGGTGGGTCTTGACCGTGTTCACCGAGACATACAGGTCGGCGGCGATCTCCTCGGTCGACATCATCAGCGCCAGCCGGCGCAGCACATCGCGCTCGCGGCCGCTGAGCTTCTCCACGGGCCGGGGCGGTGGCCGGTGCCCGGGCCGGGTGCCCCCGCCGCCGGGCCCGGTGTGCCGGTCCGTCCGGTCGATGAGCCAGCCCTCCGCCAGTCTGCGCAGCTCCGGGGAGCGCAGATGGGGTCCGATCCACGGTTCCGCCTCGACGAAGGGCCGCCGCAGCCGTTCGCCGCGGGCCTCGCGCAGGGCGCGGGCCAGCAGCCGTGTCGTCGTGGTCAGGTCGCCCGCCCGGTCCGCGGCCCGGGCGCGGGTCAGCGCCGCCCGTACCGTCACCGCCGGCCCGGTGCGCCCCGCGGGCCGCGCCCGGTCGAGCAGCTGGGCCGCCGCCCCGGGCCGCCCGGCGTCGAACTCGATGCCGGCGGCGCCCACGACGCACGCGGGCTGGTCCTCGGGCAGCCGCTGCACCAGTTCGACCGCGGTGTGCGCCCGGCCCTCGGCCAGGTGCGCGGCGGCCGCGACGACCGCTCGCTGCCCATACGCCCAGGGCGAGGGGACGGCCGCCGGGATCTCGCAGTCCGCCGCCTTGAGCGCGCCCTCGGCGTCGCCCTGCGCCAGGTGCAGCCGGGCGCTGACGATGGCCCGGCCCGCCTCCGTCACCGGGTCCCGCAGGGCCGGACGCGACACCACCGCCGCGTCGAGCAGGGACTGTGCCTGGCCGAGTTCGTCGCGTTCCAGGGCGACGGCCGCGAGGACCAGGCGTTCGACTCCGGCCCCGGCGGGCTGGGGCAGGCCGAAGCGCTCCGTCTCGGCGAGCGCCTCCCGCGCCTTGCGCTCTGCGCCACCCAGCCGGCCGTCGAGGTAGTCCATCAGGGCCAGGCGGCTCAGGGAGTCCTCACGTGGCAGCGCGGTGGCCGCCTGGGCGCCGGATCCGGCCACCTCGGACAGGGCGGCCCGTGCCTCCTCGAACCGGCCGGCCCACAGCTGGGCGGAGCCGAGATGCGTCAGCAGCAGGGCGTCGAGTTCGGGATGGCGGGCCAGCTTCCGGCCGGGCACCTGCCTGCGCAGTCTCCCGGCCCTCTCGGCGGCCGTCTCGGCCTTCGCGGGGGACCCCGCGAGCCGGGCGGCCAGCGCCTCGAGCAGTGCGCAGCTCAGCCGGGCCGCCGCTGCGGTGTCGTCGTCGTCCTCGGTGCTGCTGCCGCGCGGCTGAAGGGCGTGCTCCGCGCGCCGCAGATGGGTCAGGCCGCTGTCCAGCTCGCTGCGGGACAGGTCCCGCGCCGCGCGCACCAGTTCCGGAGCCGGGCCGCGCGGCTCCTGCCCCATCCGGGAGAACAGCCCGGTGACCGCGTCGGAGCGCAGGCCGGTGAAGAACTGGCCGATGGCGAGGTCGTCGACGAGGGCCTCGGCGGTGAACTCCCAGTCGCCGGCCGCGGCCCCGTGGCCGAGCGCCTCGGCGAGCGAGCCGGACCGCCGCAGGGCCCGCGCCGCCCGCCGGTGCAGCCGGGGCTCCAGACCGGGCCGGCGCATCCGCAGATGGGCGCGGAGGATCTCCGCGAAGAGCGGGTGCAGCCGGTACATGCCGTGCCCGAGGTGCTCGACGAAGGCGTTGTCCCGGCTCAGCCGGGCCAGGATGGCGGCGCCGTCGGTGCGCCGGGTGAGCGCGTCCGCCAGGCCGGGGCCGAAGCGGTCGAGCAGGCTGACCCGCAGCAGCAGGTCCTGCGTCTCGGGGTCCTGCCGCTTGAGCACCTCCGCCAGGAGGAAGTCCGCGATCGTGCTGCGGTCGGCCTCGAAGTTCTTCAGGTACATCTCCGGGTCCGGGCTCTGCGCCGCCGCCAGCGCGCACAGCCTGAGGCCGGCCGCCCAGCCCCGGGTGCGCTCCACCAGGGCGCGTACGGCGGCCGGCGGCAGCCGCAGCCCGTGCCGGGCCATCAGCTCGGCAGCCTCGGGCGGGGTGAAGGCCAGCTCCGCGTCCCTGATCTCCGTCAGCTCGCCGCCCGCCCGGTACCGGTACAGCGGCAGCAGCGGCTCGCTGCGGGTGACGAGAACCAGGCGCAGCCCCGGCCCGGCGTGGTGCAGCACGAACTCCAGCTGCTCCGCGATCTCCGGGGAGGTGACCCGGTCGAACTCGTCGAGCACCACCATCAGGGGCTGCTCGCGGGCGCTGAACGCGGCGGCCAGCCGGGCCGGCAGGGCCGGGCTCACCCGCTGCGCGTCCGCCGGAACGCCCACCTCGGCGCCGAGCGGAACCCCGGCCGCCCGCAGGGCGTGCAGCAGATACGCCCAGAACATGCCCGGTGCGTCCCCGGCGATGTCGGTGGTGAGCCAGACGACGGGCATTCCCTCCCGGTGCCTGACCCAGTCGGCGACCAGCAGCGTCTTCCCCGCGCCCGCGGCCCCGTTGACCATGGTCAGCGGGGTGTTCCCGGCCTGGTCCAGATGCCGGGTGAGCCGCTCCCGCCGCAGGAACGTCACCGGGCAGGCGGGCACGCTGAAGCGGGTGCGCAGGAACGGATCACCGTGCGGATCGGCGGCGGGGTGCGCCGGTGGCGGCCCCCCACCCTCGAACCCCGTCATGGCCCTCACCGCCGACGCGTCAGATTCAGCTTGCTGCTCCTTCCAGCATCGTGCCGAAGCCGTGGAGGCGCACGGCGGGGAGCCGTGACCGGCGTCCCGGCCCGCACGGTCCGGCATCGGTTACCGTCGGCCGTATGCACCAGGCCCGCGACCTCCCCGAAGCGCTCGCGTCCGGCACGCTCGTCCTCGACGGCGGCATGTCCAACCAGCTCGCCTCCGCAGGCCACGACCTCTCCGACGAGCTGTGGTCCGCCCGCCTGCTGGCCGACGCCCCCGAGGCGATCACCGAGGCGCACCTCGCCTACTTCGAAGCCGGCGCCGATGTGGCGATCACCGCGAGCTACCAGGCGACCTTCGAGGGCTTCGCCAGGCGCGGCATCGACCGCGACCGGGCGGCCGAACTGCTGGCCCTGAGCGTGGAGTCGGCCCGCGAGGCCGCCCGCCGCGCCCGGGCCTCCCGCCCCCTGTGGGTGGCCGCCTCGGTCGGCCCGTACGGGGCGATGCTGGCGGACGGCTCCGAGTACCGGGGCCGCTACGGCCTGACCGTCGCCGAGCTGGAGCGCTTCCACCGCCCCCGCATGGAGGCCCTCGCCGCGGCCCGCCCCGACGTCCTGGCCCTGGAGACCGTCCCCGACACGGACGAGGCGCAGGCGCTGCTGCGCGCCCTGCGCGGTCTCGGCGTCCCCGCCTGGCTGTCCTACTCCGCCGCCGGCGACCGCACCCGCGCCGGCCAGCGGCTGGAGGACGCCTTCGCCCTGGCGGCCGGGGCGGACGAGGTGATCGCCGTGGGCGTCAACTGCTGCACCCCCGAGGACGCGGACCACGCGGTGGCGCTCGCCGCGCGCATCACCGGCAAGCCGGTCGTGGTCTACCCCAACAGCGGCGAGCGGTGGGACGCCGGGGCGCGCGGCTGGACCGGCCGCCCCACCTTCAGCGCGGACCGGGTGACCCGGTGGCAGGAGTCCGGGGCGCGGCTGATCGGGGGCTGCTGCCGGGTGGGCCCGGAGACGATCAGGTCCGTCGCCGAGGTGCTCAGGGCGGCGTGACGAACTCGCACCACACGATCTTGCCGGGGTGGCGCTCCCCCACGCCCCACTTGTCCGCCAGCTCCGCCACCAGCAGCAGTCCCCGCCCGCTTTCCCCCGGGCACCCGTCCCCCGGCTCCGGCACCGCCGGTACACCGCCCCCGCTGTCGTGCACCTCGACCCGTAGGACGCCGCCGTCGCCGTAGCCCAGCAGCCGCAGCAGGAAGCCCCGGCCCGGCGGTACCCCGTGCAGCAGGGCGTTGGTGGCCAGTTCACTGACGCACAGCAGCACATCGTCCGTGCGCCCGCGCACGCCCCACGCGATGAGAACGCTGCGCGCGAACGCGCGTGCGTCGGGCACGGACCGGCGCTCACGGCGGAAGAAGCGCTCGCGTGTGCACGGGAGTTGAGACGCGGGTGATGTTTCACGATTCACGGGACGAGAGTCACGCTCCGTGCTCACCATGGAACAGTCCGCGCACCCGTACAGCCGGTTTGTACGGGTGCGCGTGAGTGAACGTACGGCTGCGGGTGGGGAGTTCAGACCGCATGAGCACACGCAAGAACGCCTCGGCGATGAAGATGGTCGGGGCCCTCCTCGCCCTCTACCGCCAAGCCGCCGGCTACACCCAGAGGTCGCTGGGCGAGGAGTTCGGCATCAGCGAGCAGCAGGTCGCGTCGATCGAGCAGGGCAGGCGCCCGCTGAAGCCGGATGTCGCCGAGAAGCTGGACGAATTTCTCGGCACGAAGGGCGCGTTGTCGGTCGCGGTGAGCCGGATGCCGGAGGTGGATCTGGTTCCGCTGTGGGCGGAGGAGTACTTGGATCGAGAGCGGGAGGCTATCGCGATTTCCTGGTACGAAGCGCTGCTGGTGCCGGGCCTGCTCCAGACCGAGGGTTACGCACGAGCGGTGTTCCGCAGCCGGGTGCCGGTCTACGACGAGGAAGACATCGAGAAGCTGGTGGCGTCGCGCGTCGAACGCCAGACGATCCTCAGCCGTAAGGGGCCACCGACAACCAGCTTCGTGATCTGGGAAGCAGCACTTCGTGACCGCCTGGGTGGAGACGAGGTGCGTCACGAGCAGCTGAGGCACCTTCGCGAGTCCGCCGATGTGCCCGGAATCTCCATGCAGGTGCTGCCCTTGGGCCGCACCACGCATGCCGGCCTGGCTGGCCCCTTCATCCTCTTGGAGACCCCCGAGTATCAACGGCTCGCGTACGCCGAAACTCCCCGCGGGAGCCAACTGATTGCCGACCCAGATGGGGTGGCGATCCTCACCCAGAAGTATGCGATGCTGCGAACGCAGGCCCTCAACGTCGAGGACACGAAGTGCCTGCTGGACCGACTTCTGGGAGAGCGATGAGCGGCGGCACTGAACTTGAGTGGTTCAAGTCCAGCTACAGCAGCGACGAAGGCGGCGCCTGCGTCGAAGTCGCCTACGACTGGCGGAAGTCCAGCCACAGCGGCAGCGAAGGCGGCGCCTGCGTGGAAGTCGCCACTCACCCCGCCGCCATCCACATCCGCGACTCCAAGACCCCGGACGCTCCTCACCTCACCGTCACGCCGGAGGCCTGGTCCGCGATTCTGCCGCTGCTCTGAACTCGACGCGAGGGGAGCGAAGTTGTGGCACGGCCGTGCTGGTTCTGCGGAGTCGACACCCCCGCGTCGAGGCATGACCGGGTCATGGGCCTGCACAAGGGCCAGGAGACCACCATGACCCCGCTGATCATCGTCCTGCGCTCCACCTGGCAGCAGACGACCGCCACCGTGCCGCGCTGCGCCCGCTGCCACACCGGACACCAGATCGAGCAGACCGCGGCGGTACTGGGCCTGGCCGCGCTGATCGCCTACGCCGCCAGCGGCCAGCTGGACCGTCTCCTCGGCATCCTGTCGGCAACGGCCCCGCAGCGGACCGTCGCGGCGATCTGGGCGGTCGTGGCCTGCCTGCCGCTCCTCGTCTGGATCGCGATACGGCAGGGTCGGCTGCCGTGGTCGCAGCTCGCTCCCCGCCGCATGGGCTACGCCCGCCACCACCCGGAGTTCCTCCGGCTCCGGGAGGAGGGCTGGAAGCCCAGGTCCGGCCCCTTCCCGCACTGGAAGAACCCGCCGAGCCCCCATCCCCAGCCAGAGGTGTCACGGTTCCGGCAGCTGGCAGGACGTGTGCTGAACCTGGCCGGTGCGGCCTGTGCCGTGGCCGTCCCCGTCAGCTACTTCCAGGGCTACGAGGAACTGGCCGGCGGCTTCATCCTGGCGACGCTGGCGCTGCTCACCCTGGCCTCGAAGGTCAGGTTCGAGGACTGACCACCGGCCTCAGGAGAAATCCGCGGCGGTCAGCCCGTCCGGGTGACCCGCAGGCCACTCCACCAGACCTGCGCACCCTGGGCAGCGTCGGCCTGTGCCGGTCACTGCTGCGGGCGGGCCTGGTGGACCGCTTCCGTGTGGTGCTGTTCCCGGTGATCACCGGGGCCACGGGACGAAGCCGGATCTTCGACGAGTACCCCGACGTCAAGCTCGACCTGGTCAACCACCGCTTGTTCGACGGGCGGCTGCAGATGCTCGAGTACGTCCCGACCGTGCTCGACGGCCCGCCGGGCACAGGTGAGTCATCGGGCGCGGGTGAGTAATCACGTCGTGGGGTGCCGGCGCAGCGCCCCGCTGCGCCGCAGCCTGCCGATCACCGACCGCAGCTCGGGGGCGGGCTCCTCGACCCGCTCGGTGGTCGACCAGAGCCGGAGCTCGGCGTCGCGGGGGCCCAGGACGGTGCGGGCCGGGCCCTCGCCGAAGAGCCGTACGGGATGGCGGGCGTCCCACCGCTCCCAGCCGGGGTCGCCGTCGGTGACGAACCGCACCCAGGCGCCGTGCATCTCCCTCGCCAGCTCGCGCGGCGCCCCCTCGCCCGCCAGCTTCCGGGCCTCCGGCACGTCCCCGCTGTCGAAGACGAAGCCCAGCTCCAGGGCGTGGCAGGCGCCGAGCTCGGGCAGGTTGGACGGCCAGGCGAACTCGTAGACGTAGCTGGGCTCCGTGCGGCCGTCGGCGAGGCGGTGCAGCGGGAGGCGCAGCAGGTGGTCGGTGACCATCTGGCCGACGGTCTCGGCGGTGGTGGCGTCCGGGCGGAGCGCGCGGTAGCCGCGCGGGACCTCGCTGCCGCAGTGGCAGCGGGCCATGGCGCCGGCGACGGCGACCGCGCCGAGGCGGTTCACCCGTTCGACGAGGCCGCCGGGGACCAGCCACAGCCGGTACTCGTCGCTGGTCCAGCCCATCAGCAGGTCGACGCCGGGCGCGGCGCCGTCCGTCAGCGCCCTCAGCGGGTCGCGGGGCACCAGGTCGCCGTCCACGACGATGCCGAAGGCCGGGCCGCCGAGGACGGGGCTGCTGAGCCGTCCCACCTCGGCCTGGACGCGCAGCAGCTGGTCGCGGTCGACGGTGGCGAAGGCCTCGGCGGTGGCCGGGACCTTCAGCCGGCCGGCGATGCGGCGCACCATGCGGCGCACCTTGTCCCGGGGGGACGCCTCGGGGGGTCCGCTCTGCAGCACGGCGCGGCGGACCAGGCCCTGGGCCTGCGGCGCCGCTATCAGCGCGCCGGTGCTGATGGCGCCGGCGGACTGTCCGGCCAGGGTGACGCGGTCCGGGTCGCCGCCGAAGGCGGTGATCGCCTCGTGCACCCAGCGCAGGGCGGCGAGCTGGTCGCGCAGGCCCGGGTTGGCGGGGGCGTCCGGGAAGAGGCCGTAGCCCTCGACGCCGAGGCGGTAGTTGGCCGACACGCAGACCACGCCGTCGCGGGCGAAGGTGCTGCCGTCGTAGACGGGGACGGCGGAGGAGCCGCGGGTCAGGGCGCCGCCGTGCAGCCAGACGAGGACGGGCAGGCGGGCGCCGGGTGAGGGGTCGGGGGTCCAGACGTTGAGGTTGAGGCAGTCGTCGCCGGGGATGTCCGGGTCGGCGAGGTACTGGGCGAAGGCCTCGGAGTACGGAGGTTTCGGGGCCGTGGGGCCGAAGGCGCCGGCGTCGCGCACACCGTCCCAGGGCTCCGGCGGGACGGGCGGCCGGAAGCGGCGCGGGCCGAAGGGGGGTGCCGCGTAGGGGATGCCGCGGAACACGGCGACGTCCTGCTCCCACCGGCCGCGTACGGCGCCGTGGGGCGTCCTGACAACGGGGTTCTCACGGTCTGCCGTCATCTGCCCACCGCCCTTCGCCGCACCGTGCTCAGCGGCCCGGTGCAACCCACCAGTAACACAAGAGCACCACAACGCTCATGAGTATTCCTGCGCAGGAACGCGCGGCTTCACGCCGGAAACGGCAGACTCGTGCGGAAGCGCCTGCTGGGGGCCGTGCCCGAAGGCCTTCTTCGCTGCACAACGCAGCCGTTGAATGATGAACGAAACTCGCATCGGCCAGGGCCCAGCCGACACGCCATGCGCTCACTCATCGGCTATTTCCTCATCCATCTCCGTCATGACTGAAAACGGCCGCGCCGGATCACTCAACGATGAGACAGGCCGTCCATTGCACTAGGTTTCGGAAGGCTCGTGGAACTCGTGGAACTGGACGACGAGGAAGAGAAGCAATGAGCTCGCAGCAAAGAGCCATGAAACGGCTCAGCGCCCGCCTCATATCCCTGTTACCGCCGTTGGCCCAGGACGACCGGCTCATTCCCGCGGTGGAAGGGGCCCTCAGCCGGGCGCGCGGCCGCCCCGTCCGGCTCCGCGAGGCAGCATTTCCGCCTGCCACGGCCAGTGGAGTATGGATCGACCGAGCCGACCACGACTTGATCGTGTACGAGGAGAACACGAACCCGGAACATCAGCTCGTCATCATCGGCCATGAGACCTGGCACATGTTCCAAGGGGATTGCACCACCTACGACGACTTTTCTGCCGCATCCCGGGGTGAACCGGGGCCGGAACTCGCCGAATTGATGGCCGTCCTGTCCTTCGTGGGCACGGACGCGGAGCCGGAGCTCGTCTCCACGGACGCACCGTTCCACTTTGCCGCGCGTGCCGACGCCCGCCACCTGAAGGACGAACTGGAAGCCGAACGCTTCGGGTTCCGCTTCGCCACCGACGTACGCACCGCGGCCGACACCGCCGGTGCCCTCCGCACCCCGCACGAACTGGTCGGCAACCTCCAGGCTTCCATGGCCCACCGCTTCCGTTGAGCATCCGGATCACCGGGCTACGGGGCGAGAACCGCATCGGCGACGGCCACAACCATAAGGGCAGAAAGGTGACATCCGCCCCCAGCAGCATCGGCTTCTACCTCTATGGCGCGCTGCTCCTGCTGGTGTGCGCCCTCAAAATCCCCGCATTGGTGCGCAGACCCCGCGACACACTCCTTCGGGCAGCCTGTCTGCTGCTCCTCTCCGCGGGCCTCCTCATGATCCTCGCCGCGCCGCACTCCATAGCCGGACTCAACCGGCACAGCGGGATAGCAAACGTCTCGGCGCCCGTGGTCTACGTGATGACCACCATCTTCTCCGGGGCCAGCCTCCTGCTGATCATCAACTGGCGTCCCGCACCCGCCGAACAGACCCGACGGCTCACTCGTCTCTGCCTCGTGCTGTACGGCGCGGCCAGCCTGGCCATCGTCCTGCTCTTCTGGGCCGGGGACGCACCGGTGGAGCAGCGCACTCTCTTCGACGTCCACTATGCCGGAACGCCCTGCATACGGGAGATGATCGTCCTCTATCTGGGCGCTCAGGGCGCCGCCATGACGGCGGCGAGCGTCATGTGCTGGCGATGGTCGGCCAAGGTGCGGGGCTCACTCCGGGCGGGACTGACCATTCTGGCCGTCGCCTACCTGCTCATCGTCTGCTTCGTCGTGATGAGGCTGTGCGCGGTGGCCGCCCGCTGGACCGGGCACGACCTGGACTTCCTGGTGGACGAGGTGTCCGTCCTGCTCTCCGCCCCCGCAGCCGTTCTCGGTGCGCTGGGCTTCGCACTTCCCCTGGCCGGCCCGCGCCTGGCGGAAACGGTCCGTGCCATACGGCAGTTGAGACAGCTCGGCCCCCTGTGGCGAGCGCTCAAGGATGTGCCCACCCCCGGGGCCGTCCGTGTCCCGCTGTCCTGGTGGCGCAATCCCCCGGCCGTACTCCTCACGGGCCGCAAGACCGCTCTCTACGACGCGATCCTCGCGCTCACTCCGCACTGCGACCCCGAAGTCCGCGACGCGGCCCATGCGGCAGCCCTGCGCGCGGGCTGCGGCGACGCCGATGCGGCACGGGCGGCCGAGGCGGCCATGATCCTCGTCGCTCGCGAACGGCAACGCGCCTCCCCCCTGCGACCGCCCGATGCGACCGGCCGAGAGGTACGGCATGCCCAGGCCCAGGACCTGATCACCTTGTCCCGAGCCGTCACCTCCCCCCTCGTCCACCACATACGCGACCCATACATGCCCTTGCAGAAAGCAGCGAACCATGAGTGACGTCGTGCGCTCCCGACCCTCCCGAGCCCTTGTCATCGGGGGCAGCATCGCCGGCATGCTCGCCGCGGCGGCCGTCAGGGATCACGTCGACCGCGTCGAGATCATCGAGGCACACGAGCTGCCGGACGGGCCGGAGCCCCGCGTCGGCGTCCCGCAGGCCCGGCACATCCACTTCCTGCAGACGGGCGGAGCCGAAGCGGTCGAGGCCCTTCTCCCGGGAACCGTCGGCCGATTGGTCGCCGCGGGTGCGTATCGCATACCCGAGACCACCCGCATGCTCATCTACTCGCCGGAGGGCTGGTACCGGCGATGGCGACGCTCCACCCACTACCTGATCACGGCCACCCGGGATCTGATCGACTCCGTCGTCCGAGCGCAGGTCCGCAAGGACGCCCGTGTCGGCGTGCGCTCCCGCAGCCAGGTCACCGGGCTGCTGGGCGGTCCGGACGGGATCACCGGTGTACGCATCCGGCATCACGACGGCGAGGAGTCCGAGGAGTTCGCCGACCTGGTCGTCGACGCCTCCGGCCGGGCCTCGCGCACGCCGCACTGGCTCGCCGCTCTCGGCATCACCGGCCTCGCGGAGGAACGCATCGACTCCGGGCTGGCGTACGCCAGCCGCCTCTACCGTGCCCCGGTCGACCTCCGGGACTGGCCCGTGATCGGTGTACAGGCCGACCCGGCCGGCCCGTTCCCCGGCAACGCGGGAGGAATCCTGCCGGTGGAAGGCAACCGCTGGCACGTCAGCCTGATGGGCGCCCCGGGAGGCCAACCCACCCATGACCCGGCGGATTTCGAACGGTTCGCCGGCACACTGCGCCACCCCATCGTGGCCCGCCTCATCGAACGCGCGGAACCGCTGACCGGCGTGAGCGTCACCCACAGCACCGCCAACCGCCGCTACCGCTACGAGCGTCTGAAGCCCTGGCCCCGCGGCCTCGTCGTCCTCGGCGACGCGGCCGCGGCCTGCAACCCCCTCTACGGCCACGGCATGTCCGTGGCCGCACAAAGCGCCCTGGCCCTGCGTGACACCCTGTCAGCCGACGGGCAGCGCCGGGATGTCCACGCTCGCGCCCAACGTGCGATCGCCCGCTGCATCGACACCGCGTGGGCCCTGTCCGTGGGCCAGGACATCCACTTCTCCACCACCGTGGGTGCGCGCCCCACCCTCGTCGACCACATCCTGCGCCGCTACGTCAGCCGCCTCTCCCGCACCGCAACAGGCTCCTTCCACGCAGCCACGGCCCTCACCGACGTACTGGCCCTACAAGCCCCCGCCACGTCCCTGCTACGCCCCTCAGTCCTACTGACCGCCCTGACCGGCCCCCTGCGCCCACCCCTGCAGCGCCCACCGCTCGGCCCGCCGGAACGCAGCGTGTTGAAGGACTGGGACCAACGAGGGCCCCAGTAGCAGAGCGAGTAAAGGGCACCCCCAGCGCCCGTGTCCGAGGGTCACGCGCCACGACCGAGTGCCGACAGGAGTCAGCCCCCCGCGTTCGCGTCGTTCCGTGGTGCCCCGTCGCCGGTGGAGGGCAGGTCGCCGCGTTCGACCGGGGTGGTGGGTGAGGAAGGTGAGCCGGGCTGGTCCTCGTTCTCCTGGGCGGGTGGCAGGAGGTCCGTCACCTCCTCGTTCTCGGTCGGCCGGTGTGCGTCGCGGGCGGCCTTGCGCAGTACCTCCCGGGGGACGCCGGTGTCGGCGGCCAGCCTCACCACAAGGCCATCCTTGGGCAGCAGATACACCTGCTGTCCCTCCTCTGCGGCGCGGTACCAGGCGTCCTGCAGCTCACCATCACGTTCGCAGGCAGGCTGGGCCATGTCGTCGCATCCGGCGTCGGACAGCGAGCCGCGGTCGACGGACAGGCGGATCTGCCGCCCGCCCTGGCGGGAGACGTATGTCGCGGAGAATCCGTCGGCGCCGAAGACCCCCACCGACTGCTGGGCGAGTGTGAAGCCGGGTGCCTCGGTGACGTAGACCAGCTCCGGCGCGATGCCGAGCGCGCGGGCCCGCGCGCCGAGTTCCCGTGAGACCTCGGTCTTCGAGTGCGAGGCCTCGGTCTTCGGGCTCGCGGCCGCCTGGGCCGGACCGGCCTGTTCGGCGCCGCAGCCGGTCAGGAGGAGGGGGACGACGGCGATCAGGGCCAGTGGCAGGGCGCGCGAGAAGCGGATCACGGGGGCCATCCTGCCGCACAGGTGTTCGCCGCGCCGTCACTGTCCGATTTCTTCAAGACCGGTGCGCCGGCACCTGCCTACGGTGCACCCATGACTGCACGATTCGATGCCATGGGACTGGTGGTCTCCGACATGGCCGCCTCGATCGACTTCTACCGCCGGCTCGGCTTCACCTTCCCCGAGGGAGCCGAGCAGCAGGGCCACGCGGAAGCCGAGCTTCCGGGCGGGCTGCGTCTGCTGCTGGACACCGAGGAGGTCGTCCGCTCCTTCCACTCCGGCTGGAAGCCCCCGACGGGCAGCGCGCGTGCCTCCCTCGCCCTGCGCTGCGACAGCCCCGAGGAGGTGGACACCCTGTACAAGGAGCTGACCTCCGAGGGCCACACCGGCGAACTCGCCCCCTGGGACGCCGTCTGGGGCCAGCGCTACGCCGTGGTCCTCGACCCCGACGGCAACGCCGTCGACCTCTTCGCTCCGCTGCCCGGCTGAGTGGGCAGATCCCGCTCGTGCCGGACCGGGCTCGCGGCGAGGATCAGCCAGCAAAGGGCGACGATCCCGGTCGTCCCCCACATCGCCGGTCGGTGTCCGAGCACATCCGCGAGGAAGCCACCGAGCAGGGCGCCGAGCGGGATTGTGCTGTGGTTGACCACCATGGCGGTGGCCACGACCCGGCCGAGCAGCCGCGGCGGACAGTAGGTCTGCCGGAAGGTGCCGACGACGACGTTGGCCACCGCAATGCCCAGTCCGACGAGCAGGGATCCGGTCGCGAACAACAGCAGCCCGGCGCCCGCCGTGGTCATCGGCAGGAGCAGCGCGAACGGGGCGGTGGCGAGCTGGGCGAACAGCAGGCCGCGCCCGGTGCCGAACCGGCGGCCGATACTGGGTGCCACCAGCGCGCCCAGGATTCCGCCGGTGCTGCCGCAGGCCAGCAGCAGCCCCACCGCGGCCGGATCGAGGCCGACCGTGCGGACCAGAAAGACCACCTGGACGGCCTGGTAGCCCATCAGCGCCAGGTTGGTGACGGCACCCCAGGTGACCATCGGCCGAAGATAGCGGTCGTGGCCGACGAAGCGGAGCCCTTCGCTGATCTGCCGGCGCACCGGAACGCGCTGCTCGCCGGGTTCCGGGGCCTGCTCGGTCACGCGGATGCGTCGCAAGCAGACGGCCGAGATCAGGAACGTCGCCGCGTCGGCGGCGAGTGCGGTGACCGCTCCGAACACCTGCGCCAGCAGGCCCGCGACCCCGGGCCCGGCGACCTGGCCGGCGGACTCGCTGCCCTGCAGCCGGGCGTTGCCCTCCAGCAGATCGCGGCCGTCGAGGACGATGCGGATGCAGGCGTGGTAGGCGGCGCTGAAGAACACCGCCGTGGTGCCGCATACCGCGGCGACGGCGAGCAGGTGCCAGTAGGTGAGCCGCCCGAGGAGCGCGGCCAGGGGGACGGTCGTCAGGGCCGCGGCGGCGACCAGATCGCAGGCGATCATCAGGGGGCGTTTACGCCTGCGGTCCACCCAGGCGCCGGCCGGCAGTCCCACCAGCAGCCAGGGCAGCCACACCGCCGCGGTGATCAGGCCGACGGACGTCGCGTCGGCGTGCAGCACCACGACCGCGATCAGCGGCAGTGCCACCGTGGTGATGCCGTTGCCCAGACCGCTCACGGTCTCCCCGGCCCAGAGCAGCCGGAAGTCCCGCCGGGCGAACACGCCCCAGCGGCGCCGAGGCGAAGTCCGCATGTCCTGCCCGGTATTCACCGGTGAATGATGGCGGGTGCCGGCGCGGGGTGTCATGCGGTTTTACCGGCGCTCGCCGCCGCGGGCGGACAACAGCTCGCCCAGCGACAGCCCCGTGAGGGAGCGGACCTCGCGGGCGAGGTGGGACTGGTCGGCGTAGCCGGTGCGGGTGGCGGTTTCGGCGTAGGGAGTGCCGGTGCGGGCGAGGTCGAGGGCGCGGTTGAGGCGGAGGATGCGGGCCAGGGTCTTGGGGCCGTAGCCGAAGGCGGCCAGGGAGCGGCGGTGCAACTGGCGTGGGCCCAGGCCGAGTTCGTCGGCCGTGGCGGAGACCGGGCGGCCCGCGTGCAGGGCGGCGACGATGTGGCGGAGGAGCGGGTCGGGGGGGTCGGACTCGGCGGCCCAGTGCAGGGCGATGTCCTCGAGGCCGGCCTCCGGGGTGGCGGCGGCGTTGACGCGGGCGGTGAGGCGGCGGACCTCCGCGGCGGGGCGCAGCTCGGTGAGGTCGATGCGGCGGTCGCGCAGTTCGTGGGCCGGGACGCGCAGGAGAGCGGGGGCGGTGCCGGGGTAGAAGCGGATGCCGGACCAGGTGGTCGACGGGTCCTCGGTGAGGTGGGCCCGTGTGTCGGGGCCCGCGATCAGCAGGCGGCCCTCGTTCCAGAGCAGGTCCATGCAGCCGTCGGGGAGCACCCGGCCCGTACCGGCGCCGGCCGGTGTATTGGTCCACACCACGGCTCCGGGCAGCCGAGAGGTCCGCTCCGCGTACACGCGGTCAGGTTATGCCGTGTCCAGGTCGGCGTGCACCAGGTCGTGATCGGAGTAGCGGGTCTGGTGGACCCCGTGTCCGAGAGCGGTGATGCCGCCGCGCAGGAAGACGTAGTCGAAGCGGGTGAGCCAGTCCGTGGTGGTCTCGCAGGTGCCGGTGCCGGTGTCAGTGCCGGAGGGGTGGCAGGCGGGGTTGGCGTCCTCGGCGAGGTCCCACAGCGGGGTGAGTTCGGGGGCGTCCGGCACGGAGTTGAAGTCGCCGAGGACGATGGCGCGGTCGTGGCGGGAGACGACTGCGGCGAGTACGCGGATCTGCCCGGCGCGGACCGGCTGCTGACGCCGTTGCGCGAGATGGGTGTTGATGACGCGGACGGACCGTCCGTCCACGGTGGTGGTGACCGCCAGGTAGCCGCGGTCCTCCGAACCGCCGTCGGGGTACTCGGTGTTGACGACGTCCCTCATCGGCGCCGCGGACAGCAGCGCCTGGCCGTAGGCTCCGGGGCGCCAGGGCGCTCCGCCGCAGCGGCTCCAGTCGCGCAGCACCGGGCCGTACTCGACGTGGTAGACGAGCCCGTGCAGGCTGCGCAGATGCTCCCGTATCTGTTCGACGTCCCGTACGCACGCCTCCTGCAGGCCGATCACCTGCGGCGCGAACCGGGCGATCTCGGCGGCGCGGTGGACGTTGCTCTCCTCGCAGGGGTTGCAGATGTTCCAGGTCATGACCCGGTTCGGCACGATGTCCCGGGCGGGCTCGGGCGGCGGGGAGCCGGCGCCGCTGGGCGCGCTCGGGCCGACGAGCAGGGCGCAGACCGCGATCAGGACGAGGGTGAGCAGGCGTACCTCCCTGCCGGAGACCCGCACTTCCCTGCCGGAGACCCGCGCCTCGCTGCCGGACACCGGCGCTCTACCGCAGGACTCCGGCGCCTTACTGCCTGACACTCGCGTCTCCTTCCCGTGCGGCTCCGGTCCGCCATTCCTGGGGGCTGACTCCGTAGACCCGTTTGAACGCCGCGGACAGGGCGAAGGCGGTGCCGTAGCCGACCTGGTGGGCGATCGAGGCGAGGGTGGCGTCGGTGTCGCGGAGACGGTCGGCGGCCAGGGCGAGACGCCAGGCGGTCAGGTACGTCATCGGCGGTTCGCCGACCAGCTCGGCGAAGCGGCGGGCCAGGGCGGCGCGGGAGACGCAGGCCTTCGCAGCGAGGGCGGCGACGGTCCAGGGGTGGGCCGGGTCGTCGTGCAGCAGGCGCAGTACGGGGCCCACGACCGGGTCGGCCTGGGCCCGGTACCAGGCGGGCGCCTCGGCGCCGGGGCGGGCGAACCAGGTGCGCAGCGCGTCGATCACCAGCAGGTCGAGGAGCCGGTCCAGGACGACCTCCTGGCCTGGTTCGTCGCGGACGATCTCCCGCATGAGGTACGGGGTGAGGGGACAGCCCCAGGCGTCGGCGGTGAGCGACAGCAGGGGCGGCAGGGCGTCCAGCAGACGGCCGCCGATCTCGCCGCGCATCTGGTAGGTGCCGATCAGCATCACCGTCGCACCGTCCGGCCGGTCGCCCCAGGTGCGGACGCCGAGGTCCATCACCCCGTTCAGCGGGCGTCCGTCGGGGTAGCGGCACTCCTCGCCGGGGAGGATCAGCGCCTGCGGCGGGGTGCCGGGGGTGTCGGCGCAGGTGTACGGGTCGGGGCCGCGGGCGATCGCGAGGTCCCCGGCGTGCAGGTGCAGGGGCTCGCCCCGGTCCGGGATGATCCGGGCCTCGCCCCGGACCAGCAGCATCACCGACAGCGGGGCCTCGTCCTCGATGCGCACCGCCCAGGGCGCGTCGAAGCAGGCCCGGATCATGAACGCGCCCCGGGCGCGCGGACCTTCCAGCAGGCCGGTGAGTGCGTCCATGGGGTCAGCGTAGACGCGGGCGTATGGGAATGAGCCGTTCGGCCATGGGCGGGGGGACTTGGCGGCGGTTGACTCGGTGCCATGACACAGGAATTCCAGGACGTGATGACAGGGAACGTGAGCGGGACGGCCGGCCCGACGGTGGTCGTCACCGGCGCCTCGGGGCGCACCGGAAGCCGGGTGGCGCGGGCGGCCGCGGCGGCGGGGCTCGGGGTGCGGGCGGCGTCCCGCGCCACCGGCTTCGACTGGGCCGGCCCGGCGACGTGGGCGGACAGCCTGCGCGGGGCGGACGCGGCGTATCTGGTGCACCCCGCCGACGTCGGCGCGCCGGGCACCGCCGAGGCCGTGGGCGAGCTGGCGCGCCGAGCCGTGGAGCTCGGGGTGCGGCGTCTGGTGCTGCTGTCGGCCCGCGGCGAGGACCAGGCGCTGCCCACCGAGGAGGCGCTGCGGGCGTCGGGCGCCGACTGGACGGTGGTGCGCTCGGCGTGGTTCGCGCAGAACTTCGGCGAGGGGCCGCTGGTGGCGGAGCTGCGGGAGCGCGGGGAGCTGGTGTTCCCGGCGGGCGAGGTGCCGGAGCCGTTCGTGGATCTGCGGGACGTCGCGGACGTGGTGGTGGCCGCTCTGACGGATGCGGAGCGGTACGCGGGCCGGGTGCTGGCGGTGACCGGTCCGCGGCCGCTGACCTTCGGCGAGGCGGTCGGGGAGATCGCCGCGGCGACCGGGCGGGCGCTGACATACCGGGCGGTGCCCGCCGAGGAGTACGGGGAGGCGTTGCGCGGTTTCGGCGTACCGGCCGAGGAGGCCGCCTTCCTCACCGAGGTCTTCGCCGGGCTCCTCGACGGCCGCAACGCACACGTGGAGGACGGAGCGCGCGAGATCCTGGGCCGGGAGCCGCGCGACTTCACGGAGTTCGTCCGGGAGGAGGCGGCGGCCGGTACGTGGAAGCCCGCGTGAGCCCGTACATGGAAGGCCGCGTGAGCCGGTCCGTGGAAGGCCGCGTGAGGCCGGCGCCCCCGGCAGGGGTGCCGGCGGGAACGCGGCTCCACGTGCCGGACCACCGCCCGCCGCGCGGACAGGGGCCCGTACCGGTCGCGCCACCGGTGCGGGCCCCTGTCCGACGCGCCTGTCGAGCGCGGTCGATCGGAGCAGTGCCGGTCAGAGCGGAGTGGGAACGCCCGATGCCGTGGTCCCGGGCTCCTCGGCGGCCGGGGCGCGCAGTGCCCGGTCGGCCAGGAAGCCGAAGACCACACCGAACGACGCCCACAGCAGGGCATGAATGCCGAGGGAGGCCATGCGGAACTCCCACAGCACGCCTGCCGGGAAGTCCTTCGGCACCTCGTTGACCGCCGGCAGGGCCGCCATGGCCACCGACATCACGGCGACGAAGGCGGCCGCCGCGGCGACCGTGGCGTTCCAGTTGCCGTACCGATCGGCGAGACGTCTGCCGAGGATCACGACGGCGATGCCGACGAGCACGGTCAGGGCGATCATGCCGAAGTACAGCGTGGTGCGCTTGCCGATGGTGTCCGGGTCGTTGGCGCCCGGCGGGTTGGCCGGGTACTTCAGGAACGGCACCAGGTAGACGGTGACGAACGCACCCCCGGCCACCAGAGCGGCGGTGGCGCGTGCCCCCAGCCGGCCGATCCGGCCGAGGGCGAAGCAGAACGCCAGCGCCGCGATGCCGCCCACCGCGGTGCCGAAGACCAGCACCGCCGTGGCGAGACCGGCCGTCGACTGCACGGCACGGCTGACGATCTCGGCCTCGTGTTCATGGGCGTGGGCGTGGGCGTCCTGGTAGGCGATGCCCGCGTCGACGGCGGGCTCGCCGATCACATAGGCCAGCCCGAAGGCGAGCAGACCGGCGGCCAGGCCCGCGAGCATGCCGCGGACCAGCAGGGTCCGCACCATCGCAGAGTTCATGTGGCTGTCCCTGGTGCCGTCAGTGGCAGGGGAAGCCGAGCAGGTGCCGGCCGTCGTGCATCCACTCGTGGACGCCCGCGCCGGACAGCAGCGAGGTGGCGCCCTCCTCGGCGCCGACGAAGTACAGCAGGACCAGCATCAGCAGGCCGAAGAACGCAGCCCACGGCAGGATGGCGCGGAGCGGCAGCTTGGCAACGCTGGGCGTGGAGAGCGGGGCAGGGGTGATGGCGGACTGCGCCATGGCGAGGCCTCCTTCGGGAACACGCGTCCCGTGTCGGTGGAGCACGCGACGACGGTGCGAGGGTCTGACTCGCCGACAGCACACCTTCCGCGGCGGAAGGGGCGCCGGCACACAGTGGCGCGACCGTGCCGGATTTTCACCGGGCTTCCAGACACACCGTCGTCCTGACGAACCATGACGGTACAGAGCCGTGGGCAACCAGCCAAGATGGCCTGTCTCACGCGGCACGTGCCCCGGGTCCCTCCGTCACCACGCGCACCGTGTCCCCCGGCACCGCGTCCCTCGGCCCACCCGCGCACAGGGCTCGCCCTGCCAACCCGCGGCACCGGGTCCCCGGCCCACCCCGCGCACAGGGCTCGCCCGGCCCACCCGCGCACAGGGTCCCTCGGCTAGCCTCACGCCCGTGACGATCCGGCTGACCGCGGTGACCCCCGCCCTGGGACGAACCGGCCCGCAGGTGCCCGTTGACGGCGACGTCCCGCTCGACGCCCGCGCGCGGCAACAGGCCCGCGCCGCCCGGGCGGTGCTGCCGCCGGCCGACCGCTCTCTGTGCGCCCCGTCCCGGCGGTGCAGGGAGACCGCGGAGGCCCTCGGGCTCCGGGCGGCGACGGAACCGGCGCTGCGCGATCTGGAGCTGGGCGGCTGGAGGGGCCGCAGCCTCGACGAACTGGCCGGGGCCGAACCGGAGGCGCTCGCCGCCTGGACCACGGACCCCACCGCCGCGCCGCACGGCGGCGAATCCGTCACCGATCTGTGCCGTCGCGTCGCAGGGTGGCTGGACGGCCTTCCGGACGACACCGGGCGACTGCTCGCCGTCGTGGACCAGTCGGTGGCACGGGCCGCCGTGGTGCACGCCCTGACGGCTCCGCCGGAGGCATTCTGGCGCATCGACGTGCCTCCGCTGACCTGTGTCCGGCTCACCGGCCGTTCCGGACGCTGGAACCTCCGCATGGGATGACCCTTGGGATGCCCCGCCCGGCGGGCCATC
>NZ_BAAAIZ010000041.1:168834-189857 GCF_039526425.1 Streptomyces thermospinosisporus | reverse complement strand
GGATGCCCCGCCCGGCGGGCCGCGCGAGGCTCAGTCCTCACCTTCCTCGGCCGACGGCCCCCGCGAGGCTCAGTCCTCACCTTCCTCGGCCGACGGCCCCCGCGAGGCTCACTCCTCCCCCTCCTCGCGGTGCTTCTTCTCCTCCCCCTCCTCGCGGTGCTTCTTCTCCTCCCCCTCCTCGCGGTGCTTCTTCTCCTCCCCCTCCTCGCGGTGCTTCTTCTCCCCCTTCCGCTTCTCCCCCTCCCGCTTCTCCCCGCTCCACCTCTCCCCGTTCCGGGCGTGGATGTTCTTGGCGGAGTGGCCGCGCAGGCGAGAGGTGACGTCGTCCGGCGGGAGGAAGCGCGACCAGCGCTCGGGGAACTCGGAGGGCATGTCGGGGTCGGACTCGCCGAGCGCGGCGGTGCGGGCGACGTACTCGGCGACCTGGGCCTGGCGCATGCGCTCGTTGGCCTCGCGGGCGGCGGCCGTGGCGGCGGCCGGCCAGACGCGGTCGATGGCGGCGTTGACCGCGGCCCCGACCAGCACCGCGAACGCGGACACACCGATCCACAGCAGCACGGCGACCGGCGCGGCGAGGGAGCCGTAGATGGTGGGGCCCTCGACGGTGTTGGTGAGGTACAGGCGCAGCAGGAAGCTGCCGAACACCCACATGGCAAGGGCCACCAGCGCGCCCGGCACGTCCTCGATCCACGGTGAGCGCACCGGCACGGACACGTGGTACAGCGTGGTGAGGAAGGCGATGGACAGCAGGATCACGACCGGCCAGTAGAGGACCTGCACCACGGTCGTGGACCACGGCACGATCCGGACCACCGCGTCCGGGCCCGCCACCATCAGCGGCAGCGCCACCGAACCGATCAGCAGCGCCACGATGAACAGCAGGAAGGCCAGCAGGCGGGTCTTGACGATGCCGCGCACCCCGTCGAGGCCGTACATGACGGTGATGGTGTCGATGAAGACGTTCACCGCGCGGGAGCCCGACCACAGGGCGAACAGGAAACCGACGGAGATGATGTCGGGCCGGCCGCCCTCTATCACGTCGCGCAGGATCGGCTCGGCGATCTGGGACACGCCCCGGTCCGACAGGACGGTGCGGGAGGCGTCGAGCAGATTGCGCTGCAGGCTCTGGATGGTCTCGGCGCCGGTCCAGGCGTCGACGTAGCCGAGCAGTCCGATCACGCTGAGCAGCAGCGGAGGCACCGACAGCAGGGTGAAGAAGGCGGCCTCGGCGGCGAGGCCGAGGATGCGGTACTCGATGCAGGAGTTGACGGTGTCCTTGAGCAGCAGCCAGGCGGTCCGGCGTTTGGAGACGTTCCGGTAGAGGGCCCGAGCGCGGTGGAGACGGCCGGAGGGGGTGTCGGGGTGTTCACTTGCCTGCTGCACGGACCAAAGGTATCCGTCGCGCCACGTCGCCCTCATCCGCAGGTCACCGGTGAGGTGGGCGCGGGCCGGGTAGGTTCGCAGACATGGCGCGCACCACCCACACCGTGACCAATCAGCCTCCGCCGCTCGTCCAGTACGACGTCTTCACCACCGATCGGGCACTGGTGGAGGCCGTGGAGCGGCATCTGGACCCGGCGGTGACGGAGGAGGGCCTGGCCGAGCTGTCGGCGCTGGGCCGCACCTCCGGCTCCGCGCAGGTGCAGGAATGGGCGGCGCAGGCGAACGCCTGCCCGCCGCGGCTGCGCACCCACGACCGGTACGGCCACCGGATCGACGAGGTCGACTTCCATCCGGCCTGGCACCGGCTGCTCGGCAAGGGGGTCGGGGCCGGGCTGACCACGGCCTGGGACCGGCCCGGGGGCCATGTGCGGCGGGCGGCGGCGTTCGTGGTGTGGACGCAGGCCGAGGCGGGCAACGGCTGCCCGCTGTCGATGACCCACGCGGCCGTGCCCGCCCTGCGCACGGATCCCGCCCTGGCCGCCGAGTGGGAGCCGCGGCTGACGTCCCGGATCTACGACCGCGGCCTGCGCCCGGCGCGCGAGAAGGCCGGCGTGCTGTTCGGGATGGGCATGACGGAGAAGCAGGGCGGCAGCGACGTCCGCGCCAACACCACGGTGGCGCGGCCGCTCGCCGAGGACGGCGCCTACGAGCTGACCGGGCACAAGTGGTTCTGCTCGGCGCCGATGTCGGACGGCTTCCTGGTGCTGGCGCAGGCGCCGGACGGGCTCACCTGCTTCCTGGTGCCGCGGGTGCTGGAGGACGGCTCGCGCAATGTGTTCCTCATCCAGCGGCTCAAGGACAAGCTGGGCAACCGGTCCAACGCCTCCGCCGAGGTCGAGTTCGACGGCACCTGGGCGCGCCGGGTCGGCGAGGAGGGCCGCGGGGTGCGCACCATCATCGGGATGGTCGCGGCGACCCGCCTGGACTGCGTCCTCGGCTCGGCGGGCCTGATGCGGCAGGCCGTGGCGCAGGCCATCCACCACTGCACCCACCGGGAGGCGTTCGGGGCGAAGCTGGCCGACAAGCCGCTGATGCGCAATGTGCTGGCCGACCTCGCCCTGGAGTCGGAGGCGGCGACCACGCTGGCGCTGCGCCTTGCCGCCGCGTACGACGACGGCGGGGAGCAGGAGCGGGCGCTGCTGCGGATCGCGGTGCCGGCGGCGAAGTACTGGGTGACCAAGCGGTGCGCGCCGCTGGTGGTGGAGGCCGCGGAGTGTCTGGGCGGGAACGGCTATGTGGAGGAGTCGGGCCTGCCGCGCCTGGTCCGCGAGTCGCCGCTGAACTCGGTGTGGGAGGGGGCGGGCAATGTGCAGGCCCTGGATGTGCTGCGGGCCCTCACCCGTGAGCCCGCGTCCCTCGACGCGTATCTGCGGGAGGTCGGCCAGGCCCGTGGCGCGGACCACCGTCTGGACGCGGCGATCAGGGATCTGCTGACCGACCTCGCCGATCTGCGGGGTATGGAGGCCCGGGCGCGGCGGCTGACGGAACGCCTGGCGCTGGTGCTGCAGGGTTCCCTGCTGGTGCGCTTCGCGCCGCCGGAGGTGGCCGACGCGTTCTGCGCCTCCCGTCTGGGCAGCGACGCGGGTCTGGCGTTCGGGACGCTGCCGCACACGCTGGATCTGGCGTCGGTGGTCGACCGGGCCCGCCCGGTGAACTGAACGGCCGGTCAGCCGAGTCGGGAGCGGACGGGCCTCAGGGGCCTGTCGTCACCGGGTTCCTCAGGGGGCCTTCGTCACGGGTCTTCAGAGGGCCTGTCGATACGGGTCGCGGATCGCCTCGGGGGTTGCGGACCGCCTCGGGGCGCGGGGAGCCGGGCCCGAGCCGTGACGCGCTTCCGTGCGCCTGCGCTCGTCGGGCGGCCGCGCGCCCGGCGCGACGGCGCACGGGAACGGCAGGGGTGATGCTGCGCCGACACGGCACCACCCCTGCCGTACTGGCCCCTTGACGAGCCGTGAACGCCGCTCGGGGACGGCGTCGCTCAAGTTTCAAGCACCGCGCGGCGTACCGCCAGGGTTGCAAGGGGTTGCAACTTGCTGCTGACTGTGTCCGTGCTGTGCGCTTTCGCCCCGGGCACACGGCAGTATGGACGCACTGCACTGTGGACGGATCGCAGGTGACGGATCCCAGGGGGAGGACCCGTGGCGCTCTCGCCGATGGACGTGACGCAGCTGGCCGCGGTCGACGCGCCGCGCGCCGCGCGGGTGCTGGACGAGGTCCGCTCCGCCAAGCTGTCCGGGCAGCCGGCCCCCGTGCCGCCCCGCCCGGTGATCGAGCAGTCCTGGGAGCGGATGCTGCGCAGCGGGGTCGACCCGGAGCACGACTTCCGGTCCGGCCTGCTGCCGCGCGAGGAGGTGCAGCGGCGGCGGGAGAGGTCGGCGCTGCGGCATGTGCTGCCGGTGCTGCGCGAAAGTCTGCTGCCGGTCGCGGACGTCGCCCGCCACATCATGGTGGTGGCCGACGAGGAGGGCCGGGTGCTGTGGCGGGAGGGCAGTGCGCCGGTGCTGCGCAAGGCCGACGGCCTCGGCTTCGAGCTGGGCGCCGACTGGCGGGAGGACGTGGTCGGCACCAACGGCATCGGCACCCCGGCAGTGGCCCGGCGCCCGGTGCAGGTGTTCGCCTCGGAGCACTTCGTCCGCTCGCACACCAGCTGGACCTGCGCCGGGGCGCCCATCACCGACCCCCGCGACGGGCGGCTGCTCGGTGTGGTGGACGTCAGCGGCCCGCTGGAGACGATGCACCCGGCCACGCTGTCCTGGGTCGGATCGGTCGCCAAGCTCGCCGAGGCGCGGCTGCGGGAGATGCACCTTCAGTCGCTGGAGCGGCTGCGGGCCGTGGCGGCCCCGGTGCTGGCCCGGATCGAGGGGCGGGCGATGGTGGTGGACCGGCACGGCTGGACGGCCACGGTGACCGGGATGCCGTACACCGAGCGGGTCTCGCTGCCCAAGTCCCCGTCGGCGGGGACGCGGTGGCTGCCGGCGCTGGGGAGGTGCTCGCTGGAGCCGCTGGCAGGCGGCTGGCTGGTGCGGGCGGCGGACGAGCCGGTGACGGAAGGGCAGGCCCGGATCGTGCTGGACCTGCGGGCGCCGCGCCGCTGGACGGTGGAGGTGTCCGGCGGTGCCGGGTCCTGGACGCGGGAGCTGAGCCCGCGCCACGCGGAGCTGCTGTATCTGCTGGCGGTGCACCGCACGGGCCGCAGCGCGGCCGGTCTCGCCGAGGACGTCTTCGGCGACCGGGCCCGGACGGTGACGGTCCGTGCGGAGATGTCCCGGGTGCGGCGCTATCTGGGCGGCTTCCTGGAGCACCGCCCGTACCGCTTCGCGGACCACGCCGACGTGGAGGTGCTGCTTCCCGACGACCCCCGTGATCTGCTGCCGCACTCGACGTCCCCGGCGCTGGGCAGGGGCTGGAAGGGCACGACAGGTCCCTGAGGGAAGCGGTGGATCCCTCGAGGGCCGGGCGGGCCCCCGAAGGCAGCGGCGGGTTCCCCAGGACCGGGCGGGCCCCCGAAGGCAGCGGCGGGTTCCCCAGGACCGGGCGGGCCCCCGAAGGCAGCGGCGGGTTCCCCAGGACCGGGCAGGCCCCCGAAGGCAGCGGCGGGTTCCCCAGACCGGGCAGGCCCCCGAAGGCAGCGGCGGGTTCCCCAGGACCGGGCGGGCCCCCGAAGGCAGCGGCGAGTTCCCCAGGACCGGGCGGGACAGGCGGGCCGTTGGTTGCCGTTGTGCATATTTCCAGGGTCTTCGTCCCCTTCGGCGCCCCGCTGCCGTAGCATCCCCCTACGGGCCGCCACCCCACCTGCGCCCCGGTCAACCCGCGGACCGGCGGACGCAGTTGGCTCGCCTCGGGAGGACGTCATGAAGCATCGGGGCCGACATCGCCGACGCCGGCGCGGCAGAGCGCTGCGTGCCGTACTGGCCGGGACCGCCCTCGCGCTCACCGCGGCCGCCACCATGATCAGCGCCTCGCAGGCCACCGACGTCCGGGACCCGGGCGCGCTGAAACCGCTCACCGGGCCCGCGGACACCGAACCGCTGCGGCTGACCGAGGAACCCGTGCCGCAGCAGTGGCTGGACCGGCTCTCCGACGAGATGGGCCGCCCCGTCGGCGTCACCACCGTGCTGGAGGACAGCGACGGCTCGCTGCGCCAGGGACGGGACTGCCCCGAGCAGGACCGGAAGGCGCTGCCGGTGGAGCCGGCCGCCACCCTTGCGTACTGCTTCGGCGTCGCGGACACCACGGGGCTGCGGCCCGGCGGCGTCACCACCTCCGGTGACGCGGACGACGACGGCTACTGGGGCGCCCACCGGGTGATCCTCTCCGGCTGGACCGAGAACGCCGGGGCGCCGGACGGGCGCAGCCTCGCCCGGGTCGCCGTGGTCGACGCCGACGACCTCAGCTACGCCTGGGCGCTGCTCGCCGTCCCGGCGGAGGGCGGGCGCGACTACCGCCCGCTGGGCTCACCGGTGTCCGGGATGGTCTGGTACCAGGACAAGCTGCTGGTGACGGCCGGGCCCGGAGACGACCGCGTGCTGTACGTGTACGACGTGGGCCGGATCCAGCGGGCCACGGTGGACGGCCCCTGGGTGGGCCGGGTGCCGGGCGGCTGGTCCGCGGCCGGGGCGCGGTACGTCCTGCCCGCCGTGGCCTCCTACCGGGCGGAGCCCGGTGCCGCCGCACCGCGGCCGGGCGGCATCTCCCTGGACCGCAGCACCGCACCGGACAGCCTGGTGACGTACGAGGCGCGGCGGGACGGCGAGGGGACGACCCGGCTGTGGCGCTACGACTTCAGCGGCGACCCGGAGCGGACGGGCCTGCTCGCCACGGACTCGGTGCTGCGCGCGAAGGCGGCGGAGGCGTACGAGACACGGCTTGACGACGTGCACGGTGTGCTGTCGTACCGGTCGGACTGGTATCTGAGCGGGGCCGGCACAGAAGCGGACGAGCGGGGCACGCTGTGGCGGCAGGACACCGAGGGGGCGCGGCCCACCCGGTGCGGGCCGGACGAGACGCTCCGCTGCTGGAGCGGCCCGCCGGCGCCGCTGGCGCTGTGGCAGTCGACCGGCGAGGTCTGGGCCCGGTCCGGCCGCACGCTGTTCGCCTTCCCGCTGACCTCGGTGGACCGTACCTGACCGAGATGGGCCGCACCTGACCCCGGTGAGACCGCCCCTGACCTCGGCGGGCCGCGCCCAGGGCTGACGCGGCCCCTCCCGCCCTCCCCGTGGGATCAGGCGTTCGACACGGGTGTGTGCCGGATGGTTCCCTTTCGGCATGACGAGCATCGTTGTGACCACCTGGTCCCTGGAGCAGACCGCCCCCACCGATCTCGTGCCGGCCGCCGAGCCGGACGGGGACGTGCGGATCGTGCGCTCCGAGGTGCCCTCGCCCGAGTTCAGCCGGTTCCTGTACACCTCGGTCGGCGGCGACATCCGCTGGACGGACCGGCTGGGCTGGACGTACCAGCAGTGGCTGGAGCAGCTGGACCGGCCGGGCGTGGAGACCTGGGTGGCCTACGACCGGGGCACGCCCGCGGGCTATGTGGAGCTCGAGGCGCAGGACGACGGCAATGTGGAGATCGTCTACTTCGGGCTGATCCCCGCCTTCCGCGGGCGGCGCATCGGCGGCCATCTGCTGTCCTACGGCACCGCGCGCGCCTGGGACCTGGCCGAGCGGTGGCCCGGGCTCAAGCCGACCAGGCGGGTGTGGCTGCACACCTGCAGCAAGGACGGCGAATACGCGATGGACAACTACCTGCGCCGGGGCTTCCGGCTGTTCGACACCAGGACCGAGGAGGAACCGGAGGTCGCCACTCCGGGTCCGTGGCCGGGGGCATACCCCGCCTGACCTGCCCCGACAAGACCGCCTGCGCGGCTTGTGACCAAGGACACCCTTGTCTCGACTTGCGGGACAGGGGTGTCCGCATCCTGGACAAAGGTGGACTGTGTCCAGATCGCCATGACACGCTTCCGCCATGCCTGGAACTGGGATCGCCTTGGTGAGTCGGCGGCACGTCGACCTCGGCCGCATGTCCAGCGCCATCTGTCCGGCGCGCTGAGACCACCTCCAGCATCTCCCGGCACCCTCTCCCGCTTTCCCCCGCGCAATGACGCGCGAATCTGCCCGCGCGCCCGAACAGCGCTGGTCAGAGCCGCTTTCCCGCCTGTCCCGAAGGACGTATCAACCATGGCCGCCACCCCGCAGAAGCCTGCCGCCGCGCAGAAGCCTGCCACCGCGACTCCCCGCCGCAAGGCGAGCCGTCACCGCGGTGAGGGCCAGTGGGCCGCGGGCCACTTCACCCCGCTCAACGGCAACGAGCAGGTGAAGAAGGACGACGACGGTCTCAATGTGCGGACACGCATTGAGACGATCTACTCCAAGCGGGGTTTCGACTCCATCGACCCCGCCGATCTGCGCGGCCGGATGCGCTGGTGGGGCCTTTACACCCAGCGCAAGCCCGGTATCGACGGCGGCAAGACCGCGATCCTGGAGCCCGAGGAGCTGGACGACCGCTACTTCATGCTGCGGGTGCGCATCGACGGCGGCGCGCTGACCACGCAGCAGCTGCGGGTCATCGGTGAGATCTCCCAGGAGTTCGCGCGCGGCACCGCCGACATCACCGACCGTCAGAACGTCCAGTACCACTGGATCCGTATCGAGGACGTGCCCGAGATCTGGGACCGGCTGGAGAGCGTCGGCCTGTCCACCGTCACCGCCTGCGGCGACACCCCGCGCGTGATGCTCGGCTCGCCGGTCGCCGGCATCGCCGAGGACGAGATCATCGACGGCACGCCGGCGCTGGAGGAGATGAAGCGCCGGGTCCTGGGCAACAAGGCCTATTCGAACCTCCCCCGGAAGTTCAAGACCGCGATCTCCGGCTCGCCGTCGCTGGACGTGGTGCACGAGATCAACGACGTCGCCTTCGTCGGCGTCCGGCACCCCGAGCACGGCCCCGGCTTCGACCTGTGGGTCGGCGGCGGTCTGTCCACCAACCCCAAGCTGGGCGTGCGGCTGGGCGCCTGGGTGCCGCTGGAGGACGTCCCGGACGTCTACGAGGGCGTACTGTCGATCTTCCGCGACTACGGCTACCGCCGGCTGCGCAACCGGGCGCGGCTGAAGTTCCTGGTCGCCGACTGGGGCGCGGAGAAGTTCCGTCAGGTGCTGGAGGACGAGTACCTGGGGCGCAAGCTGATCGACGGCCCGGCGCCCGAGGAGCCCGTGTCCCGCTGGCGCGACCACATCGGTGTGCACCGGCAGAAGGACGGCCGCTACTACGTCGGTTTCGCCCCGCGCGTCGGCCGGGTGGACGGCACCACCCTCACCAAGATCGCCGACCTGGCGGAGGCGCACGGCTCGAGCCGGGTGCGCACCACGGTCGAGCAGAAGATGATCATCCTGGACGTGGCGGAGGACCGGGTCGACTCGCTGCTCGACGCCCTGGAGGCGCTGGACCTCAGCGCCAAGCCGTCCCCGTTCCGGCGCGGCACCATGGCCTGCACCGGCATCGAGTTCTGCAAGCTCGCCATCGTCGAGACCAAGGCGCGCGGCGCCTCGCTCATCGACGAACTGGAGCGCCGCCTGCCGGACTTCGACGAGCCGATCACCATCAACCTCAACGGCTGCCCCAACGCCTGCGCCCGTATCCAGGTGGCGGACATCGGTCTCAAGGGCCAGCTGGTCCTCAACGAACAGGGCGAGCAGGTCGAGGGCTACCAGGTGCACCTCGGCGGCGCGCTCGGCCTGCAGCCGGGCTTCGGCCGCAAGGTGCGCGGCCTGAAGGTCACCGCGGCGGAGCTGCCCGACTACATCGAGCGGGTCCTCAAGCGCTTCCAGGCGGAGCGCGAGGAGGGCGAGCGGTTCGCCTCGTGGGTGAGCCGGGCCTCCGAGGAGGCCCTGTCATGAGCGAGCGCGCGGCGCCCTTCTACTGCCCGTACTGCGGCGACGAGGACCTGCGGCCCAGCGAGGCCGCCGACGGCGGCCACGGCGCCTGGGAGTGCGGGGCCTGCAACCGAGCTTTTCGGCTGAAGTTCCTCGGGCTGCTGAGCCGGGGTCTTGGGCGATCCGACACGGGAGGGGACCGGATATGACGGCCGTTCAGGAACATCGCGGCACCGAGGAGCTGAAGGCGCTCGCCGAGCAGGCGGGCCAGGACCTTGAGGACGCCTCCGCGCTGGAGATCCTCCAGTGGGCCGCCGAGACGTTCGGCAAGCGCTTCTGCGTGACCTCCTCGATGGAGGACGCGGTGGTCGCCCACCTCGCCTCGCGCGCCCTGCCCGGCGTCGACGTGGTGTTCCTCGACACCGGCTACCACTTCCCCGAGACCATCGGCACCCGGGACGCGGTCGCGGCCGTGATGGACGTCAACGTCATCACGCTGACCCCGCGGCAGACCGTCGCCGAGCAGGACGCCGAGTACGGCCCCAAGCTGCACGACCGGGACCCCGACCTGTGCTGCAAGCTGCGCAAGGTGCAGCCGCTCGAGGAGGGCCTGAAGGGCTACCAGGCATGGGCGACCGGCCTGCGCCGCGACGAGTCCCCGACCCGGGCGGACACCCCGGTCGTCGGCTGGGACGAGAAGCGGCAGAAGGTCAAGATCTCCCCCATCGCCCGCTGGACCCAGGACGACGTGGACGCCTACGTCGCCGAGCACGGCGTACTGACCAACCCGCTGCTGATGGACGGCTACGCCTCCGTCGGCTGCGCGCCCTGCACCCGCCGGGTGCTGGAGGGCGAGGACCCGCGCGCCGGACGCTGGGCGGGCCGCGCCAAGACCGAGTGCGGACTGCACGGCTGACCCATGACGACCACCGAGCTTCAGGAGAACCACGTGACGACCGGAGCCACCGTCTGGCTCACGGGTCTGCCGAGCGCCGGCAAGACCACCATCGCGTACGAGCTGGCCGGCCGGCTGCGTGAACAGGGCCGCCGCGTCGAGGTGCTCGACGGCGACGAGATCCGCGAGTTCCTCTCCGCGGGCCTCGGTTTCAGCCGCGAGGACCGGCACACCAATGTGCAGCGCATCGGCTTCGTCGCCGAACTGCTCGCCCGCAACGGCGTCGTGGCGCTGGTGCCGGTGATCGCGCCGTACGCGGACAGCCGGGACGCGGTGCGCAAGCGCCACGAGGCGAACGGGACGCCGTACGTGGAGGTGCATGTGGCGACCCCGGTCGAGGTGTGCTCCGTCCGCGACGTCAAGGGCCTGTACGCCAAGCAGGCCGCCGGTGAACTCACCGGCCTGACCGGGGTGGACGACCCCTACGAGGAGCCCGAGACACCCGACCTGCGCATCGAGTCGCAGCACCAGACGGTGCAGGAGTCCGCGGCGTCGGTGTACGCGCTGCTGAGCGAGAGGGGACTGGCATGACGACCGTCGCTACGGTCACCGAGGACACCGAGAGCCCGTATGCGCTCTCCCACCTGGACGCGCTGGAGTCCGAGGCGGTGCACATCTTCCGCGAGGTGGCGGGCGAGTTCGAGAACCCGGTGATCCTCTTCTCCGGCGGCAAGGACTCCATCGTCATGCTGCACCTGGCGCGGAAGGCGTTCGCCCCGGCGGCGGTGCCGTTCTCGCTGCTGCACGTGGACACCGGGCACAACTTCCCCGAGGTCATCGACTACCGGGACCGCACCGTCGCCAGGCACGGCCTGCGCCTGCATGTGGCCTCCGTGCAGGACTACATCGACCGGGGTGTGCTCAAGGAGCGCCCGGACGGCACCCGCAACCCGCTGCAGACGCTGCCGCTGACGGAGAAGATCCAGAGCGAGAAGTTCGACGCCGTCTTCGGCGGCGGCCGCCGCGACGAGGAGAAGGCCCGCGCCAAGGAGCGGGTGTTCTCGCTGCGGGACGAGTTCTCCCAGTGGGACCCGCGCCGGCAGCGCCCGGAGCTGTGGAACCTGTACAACGGCCGGCACGCCCCCGGCGAGCATGTGCGCGTGTTCCCGCTGTCCAACTGGACCGAGCTGGACGTGTGGCAGTACATCGCCCGCGAGCACATCGAGCTGCCGGAGATCTACTTCGCGCACGAGCGTGAGGTGTTCAAGCGCAACGGGATGTGGCTGACCGCGGGCGAGTGGGGCGGCCCGGAGGAGGGCGAGGTCGTCGAGAAGCGGCTGGTGCGCTACCGGACCGTGGGCGACATGTCCTGCACCGGCGCGGTGGACTCCGACGCCGACACGATCGAGAAGGTGATCACCGAGATCGCCGCCTCCCGGCTGACCGAACGCGGCGCCACCCGCGCCGACGACAAGCTGTCCGAGGCCGCGATGGAGGACCGCAAGCGCGAGGGGTACTTCTAGACATGAGCACCACCACGACCGAGGCTCTCTCGGCCACCACTCTGCTGCGGTTCGCCACCGCCGGGTCCGTCGACGACGGCAAGTCCACGCTGGTCGGGCGGCTGCTGCACGACTCCAAGTCGGTCCTCGCCGACCAGCTGGAGGCCGTGGAGCGCGCCTCGCTCAGCCGCGGCCAGGAGGGCCCCGACCTCGCACTGCTCACCGACGGCCTGCGCGCCGAGCGGGAGCAGGGCATCACCATCGACGTCGCCTACCGCTACTTCGCCACCCCCCGCCGCCGGTTCATCCTCGCCGACACCCCCGGCCATGTGCAGTACACCCGGAACATGGTCACCGGCGCCTCCACCGCCGAGCTGACGGTGATCCTGGTCGACGCCCGCAACGGTGTCGTCGAGCAGACCCGCCGGCACGCCGCGATCGCCGCGCTGCTGCGGGTGCCGCACGTCGTCCTCGCGGTCAACAAGATGGACCTGGTGGGCTACCAGGAGCCTGTGTTCGCGGCCATCGCCGAGGAGTTCACCGCCTACGCCACCGAGCTGGGCGTGCCCGAGGTCACCGCCATCCCGATCTCCGCCCTGGCCGGCGACAACGTGGTGGAGCCGTCCGCGCACATGGACTGGTACGGCGGCCCCACCGTGCTGGAGCACCTGGAGACCGTGCCGGTCAGCCACGACCTGGCGCACTGCCACGCCCGGCTGCCCGTGCAGTACGTGATCCGCCCGCGGACCGCCGAGCACCCCGACTACCGCGGCTACGCCGGCCAGATCGCCGCCGGCACCTTCCGGGTGGGCGACGAGGTGACGGTGCTGCCGTCCGGGCGGTCGACCACGATCACCGGGATCGACCTGCTGGGCAAGCCCGTCGACATCGCCTGGACGCCGCAGTCGGTGACGCTGCTGCTCGCCGACGACATCGACATCTCCCGCGGCGACCTGATCGTCCCCAGCAAGGACGCCCCGGCGACCACGCAGGACCTCGAGGCGACGGTGTGCCATGTCGCCGACGAGCCGCTGACCGTCGGCCACCGGGTGCTGATCAAGCACGGCACGCGCACGGTGAAGGCGATCGTCAAGGACATCCCGTCCCGGCTGACGCTGGACGACCTGTCGCTGCACCCGCACCCGGGGAAGCTGGTCGCCAACGACATCGGCCGGGTGAAGATCCGCACCGCCGAGCCGCTGCCCGCGGACTCCTACTCGGACTCGCGGCGCACCGGTTCGTTCATCCTGATCGACCCGAACGACGGCACCACGCTCACCGCGGGCATGGTCGGCGAGTCGTTCGCGGCCCCGGAGCCGGTCAAGGACGAGGCCGAGGACGACGGGTGGGACTTCTGAGCATGCATCCGGCCGGCTACCGCGACTACTTCGCCACGTTCGCCAAGGAGGGCGGGCGTGTCGGCAGCGGTGCCCTGGGGTGGGGGTCCCCCCGAACGGAGTTCGGGGGAGGGCAGGGCGGGGTGGCCCGATGTGCGCGATGAGCCGCGCGGGCCGTCCCGGCCCGCGCACACCCCACCGCCGTAGACGAAAACCTGCCGACTCCCGGCCGCGTACCGACGCCGGTACGTGACCGCCGGGCCTGGCGAGAGGAATCCCTCCGTGCCTGCCACCACCGCCCTGCGCCGCATCCTCGCGGTGCTGGCCGTGCTGCCGCTGTCCGCCCTGGCCGCCTGCGGCTACGGGTCCCAGGCGAAGGACAACGGCCGCGCCGCGATCGCCGCCGGCGCCGAGAAGATTGACGGTCTCGACGCGGTGCGGATCGGCCACTTCGGCAACCTCACCCACGGCACCGCCCTGGTGGGCAAGAACAAGGGCTTCTTCCAGAAGGCGCTGGGCGCGACCGAGGCACGCTACGCGGTGTTCAACGCCGGCCCCTCGCAGATCGAGGCGCTCAACTCCGGCTCCATCGACATCGGCTGGATCGGCCCCTCCCCCGCGATCAACGGTTACGTCAAGTCGCACGGCACCAACCTGCGCATCATCGGCGGCTCGGCGTCGGGCGGGGTGAAGCTCGTCGTCGACCCCGGCAAGGTGAAGTCGCTCAAGGACGTCAAGGGCAAGCGGATCGCGACCCCGCAGCTCGGCAACACGCAGGACGTGGCGTTCCTCAACTGGGCGTCCCAGCAGGGCTGGGACGTCGACCCGCTCAGCGGCAAGGGCGACGTCACCGTCGTCCGCAGCGACAACAAGGTCACCCCCGACGCCTTCCGGTCCGGGTCCGTCGACGGGGCCTGGGTGCCGGAGCCCACCGCGTCCAAGCTGGTCGCCGAGGGCGGCAAGGTGCTCCTCGACGAGGCCTCGCTGTGGCCGGACGAGAAGTTCGTCATCACCAACATCGTGGTCCGGCAGGAGTTCCTGAAGGAGCACCCGAAGGCCGTCGAGGCGGTGCTGAGGGCCTCCCTGGAGACCAACCGCTGGATCAACGCCCACCCGGAGCAGGCCAAGGCCGCCGCCAACGAGCAGCTGGCCGCCGACGCCGGCAAGGCACTGCCGGACGAGGTGCTGGACCCGGCGTGGAAGTCGATCCGGTTCACCGACGACCCGCTGGCCCCGACCCTCGGCCGGCAGGCCGGCCACGCCGTCGAGGCCGGCCTGCTCGAGCAGCCGGACCTCACCGGCATCTACGACCTCACGCTCCTCAACAAGCTCCTCGAGGCTGAGGGCGAACCCCCATTCGACGACGCCGGCCTCGGTGCCGGACAGCCCGCATCCCCGAAGAGTCCCAGGAGGTGACGACCATGGCCACCACGCTCGCCAAGGCCGACGGCGGTCAGCGGACCGAGGTCTCGCACGCCGCGCGCATCGAGCACATCTCCAAGTCGTTCGACGGACCGGCCGGCCGCCAGCTCGTGCTGGACGACATCAGCCTCGATGTCGCACCTGGCGAGTTCGTGACCCTGCTGGGTGCCTCCGGCTGCGGCAAGTCCACGCTGCTGAACCTGGTCGCGGGACTGGACCGGCCCAGCGCCGGCACCATCACCACCGACGGCCGCCCTGCGCTGATGTTCCAGGAACACGCCCTCTTTCCCTGGCTGACCGCGGGCAAGAACATCGAACTCGCGCTGAAGCTGCGGGGCGTGCCGAAGTCCGAGCGGCGCGAACGCGCCGAGGAGCTGCTGGAGCTGGTGCGGCTCAAGGGCGCGCACCGCAAGCGGGTGCACGAGCTGTCCGGCGGCATGCGCCAGCGGGTCGCCATGGCGCGGGCGCTGGCCCAGGAGAGCAAGCTGCTGCTGATGGACGAGCCGTTCGCGGCGCTGGACGCCATCACCCGCGACGTGCTGCACGACGAGCTGACCCGCATCTGGCGCGAGACCCAGCTGTCGGTGCTGTTCGTGACGCACAACGTGCGCGAGGCCGTCCGGCTCGCCCAGCGCGTGGTGCTGCTGTCGTCCCGGCCGGGCCGGATCGCCCGCGAATGGCGGGTGGACATCCCGCATCCGCGCCGCATCGAGGACACCGCGGTCGCGGAGCTGTCCGTCGAGATCACCGAAGAACTCCGGGGGGAGATCCGCCGCCATGGCCAGCACTGAGACCACCACCCAGGACCCCAGGGACGTCAAGGACGTCAAGAGCACCGGTGACGCCTCGGACCTCGCCGGTCTGGAGGCGGGCCTGGACGCCCTGGAGACCGTGCAGACCCGGCGCAAGCCGCTGCGGCAGACCTTCACCGAGAAGATCCTGCCGCCGGTCGTCGCCATCGCCCTGGTGCTGGCGGTGTGGCAGGCGCTGATCTCCTTCAAGGTCGTCGACGACCCGACCAAGCTGCCCTCGCCCGGCGCGGTGTGGGAGGTGCTGCGCCAGGCGTGGCTCCAGGGCGAGCTGCTCGGCTACATCTGGACCAGCGTCTCGCGCGGCCTGCTCGGCTTCTGCTTCGCGCTGCTCATCGGCACCCCGCTCGGCCTGCTGGTGGCCCGGGTGAAGGTGGTGCGGGCGGCGATCGGGCCGATCCTCACCGGCCTGCAGTCCCTGCCGTCGGTCGCCTGGGTTCCCCCCGCGGTGATCTGGCTCGGCCTGAACAACCAGATGATGTACGCGGTGATCCTGCTCGGCGCGGTCCCGTCCATCGCCAACGGCCTGGTCTCCGGCGTCGACCAGGTGCCGCCGCTGTTCCTGCGTGCTGGGCGTACCCTGGGCGCCACCGGCCTGAAGGGCACCTGGCACATCGTCCTGCCCGCCGCGCTGCCCGGCTATGTGGGCGGCCTGAAGCAGGGCTGGGCGTTCTCCTGGCGCTCCCTGATGGCCGCGGAGATCATCGCCTCCTTCCCCGACCTGGGCATCGGCCTCGGCCAGCTGCTGGAGAACGGCCGCAACGCCAGCGACATGGCCATGGTCTTCGAGGCCATCCTGCTCATCCTCACCGTCGGCATCGCCATCGACCTGCTGATCTTCAGCCCGCTGGAGCGGTGGGTGCTGCGCAGCCGCGGCCTGCTGGTGAAGAGCTGATGCCGATGCAGCCGGTCCTCGTCGTCATCGCCCACGGCAGCCGCGACCCGCGGCATGCCGCGACCGTGCACGCCCTGGTGCGCCGGGTCCGCGAGCTGCGGCCCGGGCTGCGCGTGGAGACCGGCTTCCTGGACTTCAACGTGCCCTCGGTGCAGGGCGTGCTGGAATCCCTGGCGGCCGAGGGCGTCCGTGACGTGGTCGCCCTCCCGCTGCTGCTGACCCGCGCCTTCCACGCGAAGGCCGACATCCCGGCCGTCCTGGCCGAGGCCCCCGCCCGGCTGCGTATCCGCCAGGCGGACGTCCTCGGCCCCTCCCCGCTGCTGCTCGCGGCGCTGGAGCGCCGGCTGTACGAGGCGGGCCTGAGCCCCGCCGACAAGTCCTCGACCGGGGTCGTGCTGGCCTCGGCGGGATCCACAGACCCGGAGGCGATCGCAGTGATCGCAGAAATCGCGCGGGAGTGGCGGCACACCGGTTGGTGCGCCGTGCGGCCTGCGTTCGCCTCCGCATCTCTTCCCCGCACCGAGGACGCGGTGCGCGAACTGCGCGCGCTGGGCTGCGAGCGGGTCGCCGTCGCCCCGTACGTCCTCGCCCCCGGCTTCCTCCCGGACCGCATCGCCCGCGGCGCCGCCGAGGCCGACGTCCTCGCCGACGTCCTGGGCCCGGCCCCGGAGGTGGCCCGCCTGCTGCTGGCCCGCTACGAGGAGGCGCGGGCGCCGATGCTTACGGCGATCGGGGCGTGAGGGGCGCGGCGGCGCCCGCCGCTGCATCTCCCCTGCATCTCCCATTGCATCTTCCCTGCGCAGGCTGCCCGTTGTGCTCACCGTTGCGCTGTCCGTGAGCGGTTGATCGGGTAGCGTCGGGAGGACCACACCGAGGTGCGGGGCTCGGGTGCTGTGCCGACTGACGTGCGCAGGAGAGCTGTTGGAACGATCAGCCCAGCACCGGGGTGCGCCTGCGGTGGCTCTGCTGTCGATCGGGGTCGGCAGCTTCGACGACGGCGGCAGTGGGAACCGGAGGGCGGACGCTGGACCCCTCTGCCTGGCGGCCAATTCGCGCGCGACGTCGCCTTCGGGTCCGACGGCCGACTGGTGGTGCGGGAGGCGTTCGGCCGGCTGTCAGTGCGCTCCGCGGAGGATATGTCCCAGGGAACGGAGATCCATCTGAACGACGCGGCAGACGGTCTGGCACTCGGCGCCGACGGGTCCGTCCTTGCACTCAGAGGCAGAAGGTCATTGCTTCTCGTCGAGATGGGGTCAGCCCGTGTAGTCAGCAGATTCCCGGTCGGCGGTTCCAGGGCGTCGGCAGTGGCCGTGCATCCGGTCACCGGCGTGCTGGTCAGCGGGCACAGCGACGGGCACCTGCGGGTGTGGCCGCGTTCCGCCGCGTCGACACACGAACCGACCTGGCACGTTTCACACTTGACCGTGTCGTCGCCGCCTCGGACGGCCGTTTTCTCGTCGCCTTCGACAGGGAACAGGAGATACTGCGGCTGATCGACCCTGGCAGCGGTGCGACACACTGGCGAGCCGGCCCCACGACGAGACCAGACTTCGTGGCCGTCCCCAAGGGGGAACTGGGGCGTGTCTTCAGCGGAGTCGAGGAGCTGCCCGACATCAGCATCGCGCCGCTCTGGCCGCACAGCGTCCTCGACTATCTGAAGCACCCGTCGGTGATCGGTGCCCTTTTCACGCGATGACGCGCTGACGCGCGCCCTCTCCCCCCTCCAAAAGCCGGCTGCCGGCCTCAGTCGAAGGACAGCTTGCCGGTGCGGGTGCGCTTGAGTTCGAAGATGTCGGGGTGGGTGGCCAGGGTGCGGACGCTGTCGAACAGGCGGGCCGCCTCCTCGCCGCGCGGGATGGCGCGGAGGACGGGGCCGAACCACACGGTGCCGTCGATGTGCAGGGTGGGCGTGCCGACGTAGCCGCCCGAGTCGGGTTCCACGCCCGCCTCGTGGCTGCGGCGCACCGCCTCGTCGTAGGCGGGGTCGTGCGCGGCGGCCGCGAGGCCGGCGGGGAGGCCCAGTTCGGCGAGGGACTCGGCGATCACCGTGTCGAAGTCGTCCTCCATGCCGCGCACATGGATACGGGTGCCCATGGCCGTGTACAGGTCGCGCAGCACCTTCTCGCCGTGCGCCTCGGCGGCGGCCACCGCCACCCGCACCGGGCCGATGGAGCGGTCGACCAGGTCCCGGTACCAGTCGGGCAGGTCGTTGCCGAGGTTGTGCAGGTAGAGGCTCATCACGCGGAAGCGGAGGTCGAGGGGGCGCTGCCGTTCCACCTCCAGCAGCCAGCGGGAGGTGATCCAGGCGAACGGGCAGGCGGGGTCGAAGAAGCAGTCGACCCGGGTGGGTGCGGAAGTGGGTGCGGCAGAGGCTGCGGTGGCTCCGGTGACTTCGGTGGCTTCGGTCATGGGTCGACCGTATGCGGGAAGCGGCCTGACCTCCTGGTCCATTTCCGTGTGCTTCGACTGGGCCAATCCGCTGGGGCAATCCGCTGGGCCGATCCGCCCTTCACAGGGCGGCGAGCAGCGCGTCGAGGGGTGCCGGCACGCGTCCGGGGTCGAGGGCCTCGACCAGGACGCGGCCGTAGCGGATCTTGCGCCCCTTCTTGGTGCCGATGAAGCGCCGGAACTGCTGCTGCGGGTCGCGGCCCTGCTGGGCGGGCTGGCGCAGGAAGGTGCGCAGCGGGCGCAGTTCGCCCTGCTCCCGGACCAGGTCCTCGACCCGGGCCACGCCGAGGGCGCGAATCAGCTCGTCCTCCAGGTCGGCGGCGCAGACGTGGATGGCATCCGGTGCCGCACCCGCCCGCTCGAAGCCGCGGACGTAGTAGGGGCGCTCGGCGACGTCGCACAGACCGGCGAGGCTCAGGCCCAGGCCGGCCGGGCCGAGGAGCCCGGCGTAGCGGCCGACGCTCATCGCTCCGTCGATGGAGAGGACGCAGATGCCCTCGGCGGCGAGGTCACGGCCGCGGCGCTCGGCCAGTGCGTCCACGGCGGCGAGGTCGCTCCGCCCTTCGAGCAGGACCACCGTCTCGACGGCGAGCCGCCCGGCCAGTTCCCGCGCCTGTTCACCGGTGCCGCCCGCCGCCCAGGCGGTGACCGCGTCCCGGAACGCCCCCAAGTCCGTCATGTGCCGAGTCTCGGCCAGTTCCGGCCCCGGCGCGAGGGAGTTTCCGCCGGGCGGCGCCGGTCACTCCGACCCCGTTGAGCCTTCTCAGTCCGTGTCGGTGTCGAAGAGCGTCCCCTGGTGGAAGTAGAGGCGCCAGCCGGTGTCGGTGCGGCGCCACAGGGAGCTGCGGTGGGCGCGGCGGCCCTCGGCGTCGGTGTCGTACGTGACGTGGACGACGTCCGGGGCGAGTTGCACCGCCCGCATGCCGGACACCTTGATGGGGTCGGCCTCCTCCGGCTCCTCGGCGAGGAGGGCGAGCATGGTGGCGCGGTCCCAGACGCGGCCGGAGGCGCCGAACTCGTGGAAGTCGGGGTGCAGCAGGACCGCCGCGCGCTCGGGGTCGCGGCGCACCTCGGGATCGAGCAGCAGCAGTTCGCCCTTGACGGCGGCGTCCACGCTGCTGCCGGCGGCGCCCTCCGTGCCCTCGCTGTCCTCTGTGCTTGCCGTCTCCTCAGTCACCGGTCATCTCCACGAGCTTGGTCACGGTGTTCCAATTGCGGGTGGTGGCAATCAGCCCCTTGGTGTAGCGGGGGCGGGCCAGGGCCTCGGCGAGCTTGGAGCGGCCCAGGCCGCCGGGTGTGTGGAGGTAGATCACGCGGTCGCCGATGCGGAACTCCTCCGGCAGGAACGCCTGCTGATCGATGTCGGCGAAGCGGCCGGGGTCGGCGGGCTCGGAGAGGTAGGTGGCGTGCAGCTGCTTGGCCTCCAGCTCGGCCGCCGGGAAGGGGCAGTCACGGACGACCGCCGCCAGGTACGCGTGGTCGCGCACGATCACGTCCACGGTGAAGCCGAACTGCCGCTCGATCGCCGCGGCGAGCTCCTCGGCCAGCGACTCCTCGTCGCCGTGCGAGGCGGTGAACACGGCTTGGCCGCTCTGCAGATAGGTGCGGACCCCGGTGTACCCCAGGCCCTCCATCAGGGTGCGCAGCTCGGCCATCGGGAGTTTTCTGCTGCCGCCCACGTTGATCCCGCGCAGCAGGGCCGCGTATGTCGTCGCCATGGCAGAAGACTAGGGCCTGTCTTTCGGATCTTGTCGCCTCCGGTGGCGGTGCCCTTGCAGCAGCCCCGAGCGGGGTCTGGTGCGTGCAGCTGCAAGGCGGAGGAGGGCGCCGATGCGATGGGGGTCCCTCCCGCGCGAGCGCAGCCGAGCGTGGGGGAATCGGCAACCGACGACAACGCCGCAGATGCGCGTGCCAGACCCCGCGACCCGCGGCAAGATCCGAAAGGCAGGCACTAGGTCGGCCGCCGTGCCCCGTGGGGGCGGGCACGACGGCCGGGTCCGCGGATGAGCGGACATGCTCGAAACTCTGGCGGAACGCCACGGCGCGAGCAACCGGTACACGCGCCTCGCCATACACCTGTGACTTATTCAACAAACCTTCGAAATGACAAACCCTGAACAACGTCCCCGAGAGACCTCAATAGATGTAAGGGGCCGATGTCCTCCCGAGTGGGGAGATGCCGACGGACGAACGGAGGAGCCGCGGGGCCGCAGCTTCACCAAAGAGCACGACGAGATGGCCGGATCGGGCCCATACCTTCACAAGCGAGGGTGGCGGCAGGGGGTCGCTGCCGCACCGCGCGACGAGGCGCCGCAGGCGGCGGCACGCCCGCTGGCGAAGGACGACGAGGGGGAACCGGTGCGGGTGTGACCGACCCGGCAGGAGAACGCCCGGCAGGGGAGG
>NZ_BAAAIZ010000041.1:131043-168803 GCF_039526425.1 Streptomyces thermospinosisporus | reverse complement strand
GGTCCGCCGGGCCTCCCCCCGCTTATGGGCTGCCGGTCAGCGGCGCAGCTCCGCCTCGACGGTCTCGTGCAACAGTCGGAGATGTTCCCGGCGCCCTTGCCTGAGGCCCTGTCCACCCGCCGCCCTGGGTGGCCCGTCGGGTTTCGGCGCGTCTGCGTGCCCGGACCGAGGGGCGTGCGGGAGCCCTACCAGTGCGAATGCGAGACTGAGGGCACATGTGACCGGACCGTCTGCGCATGGTCGAGGCAGGCGGACCGGAGCTGCCGGTGCCGCACCCGGCCCGGCGCGGAGGACCGAGGACGTACACGGAGGCGGGCGGATGGACGAGGCACGGGCGCGTGAGGTGCTGGACGCGGCCGGGGTGCTGCCCGGCGCGGCCGGGGACGCGCGGCTGCTCGCCCTGGGCGAGAACGCCGTGTTCGCCGCCGGTGACGTGGTGGTCAAGGTGGGCCGGGACGCCGAACTGCTGGACCGGGCGCGCCGGGAGCTGGCCGTCGCACTGTGGCTGGCGGACGCCGGGGTGCCGGCGGTCCGGGCGGCCGAGCCGGAGGCGCTGCTGGTCGAGGGCCACCCGGTGACCGTGTGGCACCGGCTGCCCGAAGCCGTACGCCCCGCCGAGCCGCGCGATCTGGCCACGCTCCTGCGTCTGGTCCACGCCCTCCCCGCTCCCCCCTTCGCCCTCCCGCAGCGCGATCTGCTGGGCGGCGTGGAACGCTGGCTGCGGCTCGCCGGCGACGCCATCGACCCCGCGGACGCGGCGTATCTGCGCGAGCGGCGGGACGGTTTCGCCTCGGCCGTGGCGGCACTGACGCCTCATCTGCCGCCGGGCCCCGTCCACGGCGACGCGCTCCCGCGCAATGTGCACGTGGGCCCCGACGGACCCGTCCTCGTGGACCTGGAGACCTTCTCGGCCGATCTGCGCGAGCATGACCTCGTGGTGATGGCCCTCTCCCACGACCGCTACGGCCTCCCGGACGAGGCGTACGCCTCCTTCACGGAGACCTACGGCTGGGACGTGCGCTCCTGGGAGGGCTGCTCCGTCCTGCGCGGCGCCCGGGAGACGGCCAGCTGCGCCTGGGTCGCCCAGCACGCACCGACCAACCCCAGGGCCCTGGCCGAGTTCGAACGCCGGGTGGCCTCCCTGCGTGCCGGGGACGAAACGGTCCGCTGGTACCCCTTCTGACGAGGGGCCGGTTCAGACCGGCTCGCCCGCCGTCTCGCGCAGGGGCCAGGAGCTGTCGACGATCGCCGCGGTGTCGCCCTTGCGCCGCAGAAAGTCCTGGAAGTCGGCCGCCCAGGCGGCGTACCACTCGATCTGACGGCGGTGCAGCTCCGCCGGGCCGAGCGAGGCCACCTTGGGGTGCCGGACGGCTATCGCGCAGGCGAGCCGGGCCGCGGCGAGGGCGTCCGCCGTCGCGTCGTGCGCGGAGTCGAGGGCGACGCCGTACTCGGCGCAGACCGCCTCCAGGTTGCGCTTGCCGCGGCGGTACCGGTCGACGAACCGGTCGATGGTGTACGGGTCGATGACGGGCGCGGGGTCGATGCCGCCCAGGCGCTCGCGCAGGGAACGCAGGCCGTAGCGGCGCAGTTCGGCGGAGAGCAGGCTCAGGTCGAAGGCGGCGTTGTAGGCGACGACCGGGACGCCCGTCCTCCAGTAGCCGGCGAGGACGTCGGCGATGGCGTCGGCCACCTGGTCGGCGGGTCTGCCGTCCGCCGCCGCGCGCTCGTTGCTGATGCCGTGGACCGCCACCGCCTCCGCGGGGATCGGCACGCCCGGATCGGCCAGCCATTCCCGGCGCCCCATCGGCTCCCCGCCCCGGACCTCGATCACGGCGCCCGTGACGATCCGCGCCTCGCGCGGGTCCGTGCCCGTGGTCTCCAGGTCGAAGCCGATCAGCAGCTCCCGGTGCCAGCCCATGGGCTGCCCCCCCTTCTGTGTGGTGCGTTCCCCCAGTGGCCCATACCTTCGCATGCGGCACTGACAATCCGAGGATCGGCTTCCGCTTGGCGGCCCCGGGCGTACGTCACGACACGGGGCGCGAATCCACCCACATCTGCTCGAACTCCTCGCGATAGGTGGGGAACAGGCCGCCTTCCTCCACCTCGCCCGGTTTGACCAGCTTGTTGCCGTTGCGCAGGACCAGGACCGGCGCCTCCATGCCGCGGGCGCGGCGCAGATGGTGCTGCACCACGGCGATGCCGTCCGCGCCGTCGGCGTCCACCAGGTACGCCGTGCAGCGCGGCGTCTCGTCGTAGACGTGGATCTCGAAGGCTCCCGGGTCGCGCAGGCGGGAGCGGACGCGGCGCATGTGCAGGATGTTCATCTCGACCGCGCGGCCCAGCTCCCCTCGCTTGATGCCGAGTTCGCGCTCGCGGCGCTTGACCGCGCTGGAGGCCGGGTTGAGGAACAGCAGCCGCACCCGGCAGCCGGACTCGGCCAGGCGGACCAGCCGGCGCCCGGAGAAGTTCTGCACCAGCAGGTTGAGCCCGATGCCGATGGCGTCGAGCCGGCGGGCCCCGCCGAAGATGTCCTCGGCCGGGAACTGCCGCAGCAGGCGCACCCGGTCGGGGTGGACGGCCACGACATCGGCGTACCGGTCGCCGACCAGGTCCTCCACCGCGTCCACGGGCAGCCGGCGCGCGGAGGGGACGTCGCCGCCCGCGCCGAGCATCTCGAGCAGCCGCGCGGAGGCCCGTTCGGCCTGGTTGAGGACCGCCTCGGAGAGCGCGCGGTTGCGGGAGACGACGTTGCGGGTGACCTCCAGCTCGTCGAGGGCCAGCTCGACGTCCCGGCGGTCGTCGAAGTACGGCTCGAAGCAGGGCCAGTGCTGGACCATCAGCTCCCGCAGCTGCGGCAGTGTGAGGAAGGACAGCACATTGTCGTCGGCCGGGTCGAGCAGATAGCCCTTGCGGCGGCTGACCTCGCGCACCGCGACCGCGCGCTGCACCCACTCCTGGCCTGCGGGCCCGGCCGCGGCGACCACCCAGTCGTCCCCGTGCACGGGCTCGTAGATGGGCCGCAGCACGGCCGCCACCACGGCGCGCAGCCGCTGCTCGACAAGATTCAGCCAGATGTAGGCCCGTCCCGCGCGCTGAGCGCGGGTGCGTACCTCGCGCCAGGCGTCGGCGTCCCAGTCCAGTTCCGGCCCTATCGAGCCCGCGCCTGCGTCCATAGGCCGTGCCAGGGACACCGCACCGGGCGGGACCTCCGTGGAGTTCCCCTCGTGATCCTCGTCACCAGGGGGCAGCTCCAGCCCTCCCGAGCCCACCCGCGCACCGCCTTCCACTCCCCCGAGTCCTCCCCGTGCCGACGATCAAGGAGAGTACTCCGCATGCGGCGCACGGTGCAGCCCGATGGACAGGCTCGTTTCCCAACTTCCGTCTTTCACAGGAATGTTCCTCTGCGGCCGGACCGCGGGAAGTGAGCGGTTTCATAGCGGCTCCGGGCGGCGCGGCCGCTCAACACCCGCCGGGGCGGGGGGAGTCGGCATGCAGGACGTCCGGGGGCCCGGATCCGGCGGGGGACGCGGGCGGCGGGCTCGTGGCCGGAGGGCGGCGGGTCCGCAGGCCGAAAGCCGGCGGTCGGGCGGGCGGCGAGCCGGAGGCCGAATCCTGACGTTCACCCGGACGGTGGACGGTCGTCCCGGGCGTCGCGCGCATCACGGCAGCTCAGGGTCACTGGGATCACTGCAGCCTCAGGCGTCGCTGCAGTCTCCTTAGTCCCATTGGTCGGTCACTGATGAGGGGCATATGCCCAGGTGGTCTCCCCACTTCGGGGAGACTCGGGGAGACTCGGAGCGAAGGCGCCCCCACCGGCGCCGTACACCTGGAAGAGTCGTGTCCATGCAGGTCTGGCCTGGCGAGGCGTATCCGCTCGGTGCCACGTACGACGGCGCCGGTACGAATTTCGCGGTCTTCACGGAGGTTGCGGACCGAGTGGAGCTGTGTCTGCTGCACGACGACGGCTCCGAGACGGCGATCGAGCTGCGCGAGAGCGACGCGTTCGTGCGGCACGCGTACGTTCCCGGCGTCATGCCCGGGCAGCGTTACGGCTTCCGGGTGCACGGTCCGTACGCACCCGAGCGCGGGCTGCGCTGCAATTCCGCGAAGCTGCTGCTCGACCCGTACGCGCGTGCGATCAGCGGGTCCATCCAGTGGGGCGAGGAGGTGTACGGCTACCACTTCGACGACCCCGACCGGCGCAACGACCTGGACTCCGCGCCGCACACCATGACCTCGGTGGTGGTCAACCCGTACTTCGACTGGGGGGACGACCGGCGGCCCCGTACGGAGTACCACCACACGGTGATCTACGAGGCCCATGTCAAAGGGCTCACCATGCGGCACCCGAAGCTCCCCGACGAGCTGCGCGGCACCTACGCCGGCCTTGCGCACCCGGCGGTGATCGAGCATCTGAGCAAGCTCGGGGTGACGGCGCTGGAGCTGATGCCCGTCCATCAGTTCGTCAACGACCACCGGCTGGTCGACATGGGCCTGAGCAACTACTGGGGCTACAACACCATCGGCTTCTTCGCCCCGCACAACGCCTACGCCTCCTGGGGCGACCGCGGCCAGCAGGTGCTGGAGTTCAAGTCGGCGGTGAAGGCGCTGCACGAGGCCGGGATCGAGGTGATCCTGGACGTCGTCTACAACCACACCGCCGAGGGCAACCACCTGGGGCCCACGCTGTCCTTCAAGGGGATCGACAATCCCTCGTACTACCGGCTGATGGAGGACCGCCGGTACTACATCGACACGACCGGCACCGGGAACTCCCTGCTCATGCGGTCGCCGCACGTCCTGCAGATGATCATGGATTCGCTGCGGTACTGGGTGACGGAGATGCATGTCGACGGGTTCCGCTTCGATCTGGCGGCCACCCTGGCCCGGCAGTTCCACGAGGTGGACCGGCTGTCGTCGTTCTTCGACCTGGTCCAGCAGGACCCGGTCGTCTCCCAGGTGAAGCTGATCGCCGAGCCGTGGGACCTCGGCGAGGGCGGCTACCAGGTGGGCAACTTCCCGCCGCTGTGGACCGAGTGGAACGGCAAATACCGGGACACCGTGCGCGACCTGTGGCGGGGCGAGCCGCGGACGCTCGCGGAATTCGCCTCCCGGCTGACCGGCTCCTCGGACCTCTACCAGGACGACGGGCGGCGCCCGCTCGCCTCGATCAACTTCGTGACCTGCCACGACGGCTTCACCCTGCACGACCTGGTCTCGTACAACGAGAAGCACAACGAGGCCAACGGCGAGGACAACCGGGACGGCGAGAGCCACAACCGGTCCTGGAACTGCGGCGTGGAGGGCGAGACCGGCGACCCGGAGGTGCTGCGGCTGCGGGCCCGGCAGATGCGCAATTTCATCGCCACCCTGATGCTCTCCCAGGGCGTCCCCATGCTGAGCCACGGCGACGAGCTGGCCCGCACCCAGCACGGCAACAACAACGCCTACTGCCAGGACAACGAGCTGGCCTGGGTGGACTGGCCGGACGACGGAGGCGAGGGCGACGAGGGGGACGCCAAGGACGCCAAGGACGCGGAGGACTTCCGCCGGCAGATGCTGAGATTCACCCGGGCGATGGTGTGGCTGCGCAAGGACCACCCGGTGTTCCGCAGGCGCCGCTTCTTCCACGGCCGGCCGGTGGAGGGCACCCACGACGAGCTGTCGGACATCGCCTGGTTCACTCCCGAGGGCTCGGAGATGACCCAGCGGGACTGGGAGTCCGCGCAGGCGTCGGCGCTGACGGTCTTCCTCAACGGCAACGCGATCTCCGAGCCGGGTCCGCGCGGTGAGCGCATCACGGACGACTCCTTCCTGCTGATGTTCAACGCCTCCCCCAAGCCGCTGGACTTCGTGGTGCCCGTCGACCACGGCCGGCAGTGGCAGGTGGTGGTCGACACCGCCCGCGCGGACGGGGTCCCGCCGGGCACCGGTCCCAAGGTGAACGCCGGGGACCGGCTGACCCTGACCGACCGCAGCCTGACGGTGCTCCAGCGCCCGGTGTAGTCCGGCGGAGGGAGGCGGCTCCGTGGGGTCCGGCGAGGGTGAGGAAGCGGAGGGCGGTGACCGGTGTGGTCCGGTGGCGGGCGATGACAGGAAACTGACAGGAAACACGGCAGGGCGGGTACGTAGCTGTGCATGACCTCTGAGCGGACTGTCGATCGGGCCCTTGTGGGCCCCGGCGCACCGGTGCCCACGGCCACCTACCGGCTGCAGCTCCAGCCCGGCTTCCCGTTCGGTGCCGCGGCGGCCGCCGTGCCGTACGTGGCCTCGCTCGGCGTGTCCCATCTGCATCTGTCGCCGGTCCTGGAGGCCGTGCCGGGCTCGGCGCACGGCTACGACGTGGTGGACCACGCCCGGGTGCGCGAGGAGCTGGGCGGCGAGGAGGGACTGCGGGCGCTGGCGGCCACCGCCCGGGAGCACGGGCTGGGGCTGATCGCCGACATCGTGCCCAACCACATGGCGATGGCACCCCGCCACAACCGGGCGCTGTGGGAGGTGCTCAGGGAGGGGCCCTCCTCGCCGTACGCGCGGTGGTTCGACATCGACTGGGAGGCGCAGGACGGCCGGGTGCTGCTGCCCGTGCTGGGCGCGCCGCTGGGCGCGGAACTGGACCGGATCAAGGCCGACGGCGCGGTGCTGCGCTACTACGACCACGAGTTCCCGCTGCGGGAGGGCACCGCGGGCCTTGAGCTGCCCGCGCTGCTGGACGCCCAGTGGTACCGCCTCGCCTGGTGGCGGCTGGCCCGCACGGAGCTGAACTACCGGCGGTTCTTCAGCATCTCCGAGCTGATCGGGGTGCGGGTGGAGGACCCGGAGGTGTTCGATGCCACCCACGCGACCATGCTGCGGCTGCTGCACGACGGGGTCTTCGACGGCCTGCGCATCGACCACCCGGACGGGCTGGCCGACCCGGACGGCTATCTGCAGCGGCTGCACGAGGCGACGGGCGGCCGGTGGACGGTGGTGGAGAAGATCCTCGCCGACGGGGAGGCGCTGCCCGCCTCCTGGCCGGTCGCGGGCACCACCGGCTACGACGCCCTGCGGCACATCGACGGCCTGTTCGTGGACCCGGCCGGGTTCGGGGACCTGCTGGGCCAGTACCGCCGGTTCGCGGCGCCCCCGGCGGACCGGGGCGGCGACTGGGACGCCACGGTGCGGCGGGCCGCGTACAAGGTGCTCAACCACGAGCTGGCCGCGGAGACGGACCGGCTGACCCGGGTGGCGAGCCGGCTGTGCGCGACCTCCCCCGAGCCCGCGCTGCGCGACCGTGCGCCCTGGGCGCTGCGCACCGCCCTGGTGGAGCTGCTGGTCCGGCTCGAGGTGTACCGGCCCTACGCCTCCGTAGACGCCTCCCGAGTGGTGACCGAGGAGACCGCGGCCGAGGCCCGGCACGCCTTCACGGTCCCGGAGGAGGCGGAGGCGGTGGACGTCGTACGGGACCTGGTGCTGGGGCGGTACGGCGACGGGCCGCAGCACGAGGAGTTCCGGGCCCGGTTCGCGCAGACCTCCTCGGCGCTGCGGGCCAAGTCCGTGGAGGACACGGCGTTCTACCGCTATGTGCCGCTGCTGTCGGCGACCGAGGTCGGCGGCGAGCCGGGCAGCCCGGCGGTGCCGCCGGAGCAGTTCCACGCGTACTGCTCCCGGCTGCAGCGCGACTGGCCGACGACCGGCACGGTGGTCTCCACGCATGACACCAAGCGCAGTGCCGATGTGCGGGCCGCCCTGCAGGTGCTGACCGAGTGCCCGGGGCGCTGGGCGGACCTGCTGGCGGAGGTGACCCGCACGGGTGAGGGGGTGCCGGACGCGCAGCTGGCGTGGGCGGCCTGGCAGACGGTGTTCGGGCTGGGCCCGGCGGAGGAGGAGCGGGTGCAGGGGGCGCTGCTGAAGCATGTGCGCGAGGCGGGCCTGCACACCAGCTGGACCGAGCAGGACCCCTCGTACGAGGAGACGGTGGCCCGGTTCGTGGCGGCCGGTCCGTGCGGCGGGCCGGGTGAGCGGGTGGCGCGGCTGCGGGCGGCGCTGGAACCGCACATCCGCGCCAATGTGCTGGGCGCCGCGCTGCTGCATCTGACGATGCCGGGCGTGCCGGACGTCTACCAGGGCACGGAGCACGAGTACCGGGCACTGGTGGACCCGGACAACCGGCGGCCGGTGCGCTTCGACGGCATCGGCGAGGACGGCGACGGCGGCCCCGGCAGCAAGGTGGCGGTCACCCGGGCGGCCCTGCGGCTGCGGGCCCGGCTCCCGGAGGTGTTCGGGGACACGGCGACGTACCGGCCGCTGCCGGCCGAGGGGCCCGCGGCGCCGCACTGCGTGGCGTTCCTCCGCTCGGGCCGGGTCCTGACGGCCGTGACCCGGCTGTCCCTGCGCCTGGCGGAGGCGGGCGGCTGGCGGGAGACCCGGCTCACCCTGCCGCCGGGCCGCTGGACGGACGTGCTGGACGCCGGCCGCGTCTTCGGGTCGGAGGTGCGTGCGGAGGACCTGTTCGCCGCGCTGCCGGTGGCGCTGCTGGAGCGCACCGGGGAGTGAGTCCCGCCTGCTCCGCGACGCCCTGCACGCTCTCCCAGAGGGGGTACCCCCACTCGCCGCACCGGGCGGACACCCGAGTACCACCAGTACGCGGGTGTCCGCCCGGCACTCCCTCAGCCTTCGGCCGGGGAATCCCCAGAGCACGCACCGGACGCCGCGGAGCCGCGCTCCGGGCGGACGACGCGACGTTGCGGACACCCCCCAGGGCGGGGTGTCCTACCGCCCGTCCAGGGTGAAGACGGCGCCCCTCCTGGCCTCCATGGTGCAGCGGTTCGGGAAGGTCTCCGAGTAGTCGACGGGGCGGCCCCGCCACTCGCCGCGGGCGTGGGCGGTCACCGGGGCGTAGACCATGGTGCAGTAGGTGTCCTTCGCGGGGATGCGGTCGATGCGGCCGCCCGCCGCGGCGAGGTCCGCGCAGGCCTCGGCGGCGCGGGCGTGGCCGCCGGGCGGGTCGCAGCGCAGCAGCGCGGTGCGCGGGACGGCCGTGCGGGACTCCTGCGGGGTGACCGTGATCTGGAGCCTGCTGGTGCCGGTGCCGTCGGGCCGGACGCCGGCCGGCGGGGCATCGGCCTGCGCGGGGGCCGTGCAGGCGAGCAGGGCGGTCAGGGACGGCAGGGCGCTTCGTAGCGTCGTCGGGAAGTACCTCATTCCCGGTGCATCGGCACGGCGCTGCCCGGACCCCATCCCGGCTCACCCGAACGGGAGCGTACGCGCGGGTGACGCAGGGTCAGTTCGAACGCGGCGAGGACGACCCGCGCCTGGTACTCGGACTGGCGTGCGACGGGGATCCAGCGGGGTGCCCACATGTCGCGGTAGTCGGCGCAGCGGGCGTCGATGAGGCGGTCCAGCTCCGGCAGCACCCCGGCCGGGTCGCGTCCGGTGCTCGTCACCAGCTGGTACAGCAGTCCCGCGGTGCGCAGGGCCAGGCGCTGCCCGGCGATGCGCAGGGCGGCGAGGCGTGCGGTGGTCATGGGCGGCAGGGGGCGGGCGGCGCTGCCGCCGTGGTCGGGGTCCCAGGCGTCGGCGAGGCCGGGGCAGACCAGGAGGTAGTCGCCCACCGGGGCGAGCAGCCGGGCCGTCTCGGGCGCGGCGGCCAGATGCGGGCGGATCCGGGCCAGCAGCCCGGCGAGCAGCACGGTGTCCTCGCGCAGGGTGCTGCTGACGGCCCGCAGCACGGCGGGCGCGTCGGCGTGCGGGGAGCCGTCGGAGACGGCCGTCACGCCCCACATGGGTGCCTCGACGACGGCGGTGACGGTGCCGTGGCGGTGCGGATGGAACCAGGTCGACTCCACGGCCGCCTCGGTGATGGCGGCGGCCAGATCGCCCGGGTGCGGAGACGGGATGCGGTACACGGCGGGGCCGAGGCCGGGCCAGTACAGGGCGTCGTAGGCGCCGAGTTCGCGGGGGATGCCGAGGCGGGCGGCGATCGCCGCGACGCGCCCGCCGAGGCCGGGCAGGTCGCGGGTGAGCTCGACGAAGCCGCCGCCGACGTCGACGCCGTGCAGGGAGCACTGCAGCGCCGGCCGGAGTTCGTCCTGGAGGGCGAGCAGGGTGCGGGTCTCGGGCAGCGCCGCCGCGGCGGCACCGTCCGGCAGCCATTCGGGCTGCTCCAGGAATCCGGGCCGGAAGAAGTGCCGGAAGTAGTGCCCGAGGGCGTACGGGCCGGTGAGCCAGCGTTCGTTGCGGCGCAGCCCGTCGGGGTCGAGGCAGAGCAGCAGGTTCCAGGTGGCGTCGGCGGCCTCGGTGAGCCGCGGGTCGGCCAGGGTGCGTTCGGCCAGCCGCAGCACGGTGGCGCCGCCGACGGGTTCGTTGGCGTGCGGTCCGGCGACCACGAGGACCTGCCGGCTGCCGTTGCCGATGGTCAGCAGCCACAGCGGGGTGCCCGCGCGGGAGACGCCGACGCGGCGGAGGCGGGCGGTGCGGGGATGGCGCGCGACGAGGGCGGCGGCCCGCGCGCCCAGCTCGTCGACGGTCGGATAGCGCAGGAGGGGCGGCAGGGCACACCTCCATGAAGTGCTGCCGTCGTTTCACCCGGCGTACAGGCGTACATACAGTCAGTCACGAACCCCCGGGCCGCGTCAACACCGCGGAGAGCAAAGGGGAACTGACGGAGGACCGACCGAGGACTGCCGGAGGACCGACGGAGGACTGCCGGAGGACCGACCGAGGGCTGCCGGAGGACCGACCGAGGGCTGGAGGGACGAGGAGAGGCTCACCCATCGCGGCCGGTACGGTGTTCAGTTCGCCGCGAGCCGGTAGGTGATCCGCCCGAAGCCGACCTGGTCGCCCTCGCGGACGACGGCCGCGCCGATGACCCTGCGCCCGTTCACCGTGGTGCCGTTGGTGGAGCCGAGGTCCCGCAGCACCCACATGCCGCCCTGGTGGCGCAGTTCGGCGTGGACCCGGGAGACCGTCTCGTGGTTGAGGCGCAGCCCGTTGGCGGGGTCGCGGCCGATGCGCAGCGGATGGCCGCCGGCCGGGTGCGGCAGCAGCAGCTTGGGCAGCCGCTCGGCCTGCCAGGCCCTGCGCAGCCGGACGGTGAACCCGGAGACGGCTTCGACGGTGCCGAATATCAGCCGGGACAGGCGGTTCTCGGTGGGCAGGTCGGCGGTGAGCGCGGCGAGCTCCTCCGGCCGGCGTGCGGCGAGCGCCAGTTCCATGCGGCGGATGAACGTGTCGTGGGAGAGCCGGCCCATGGCGACGCCGTCCCGCAGTACCTTCAGCGCCTTGTCGCGCTCCGCGTCGGACAGCCGCGCGGGGTACGTGTTGAACTCGAAGGACGACGTCACGCAGGTGATTGTCGGTCAGGGCGGCCGGACTGTCCAGAAAACCAGGAAACGGGCGTCCGGGGAGGTGCCCGGCGAGACCCGCCGCAAAAGGGAACATTCACAAGCGGATTGATCTCTCATGCCGCAGGATGGACGGGCTGTATCACGGTGAGCAGACGAAGGGGAACCGTCCGTGCAGTTCGAGGTGTGGGCACCACAGGCCGGCCGAGTGACGCTCGCGTGCGACGGTGTCATGCGCGAGATGGAGCGCGACCCGCAGCGCGAGGGGTGGTGGCGGGTGCAGGCCGAGGCGCGGGACGGCTCCCGGTACGGCTTCTCGCTGGACGGCGGCCCGGTGCTGCCCGATCCGAGGTCGCGCAGGCAGCCGGACGGTCCGGACGGGCTGAGCGCGGTGGTGGACCACGACCGCTACGTCTGGCGCACCGAGTGGTCCGGGCGTCCGCTGCCGGGGGCGGTGCTGTACGAGCTGCATGTGGGCACCTTCACCCGTGAGGGGACCTTCGACGCGGCGGCCGGGCGACTGGACCATCTGGCCCGCCTGGGCGTCACCCATGTCGAGCTGATGCCGGTGTGCCCCTTCCCCGGCCGGCACGGCTGGGGGTACGAGGGGGTGTCGCTGTGGGCGGTGCACGAGCCGTACGGCGGCCCCGAGGGACTGAAACGGTTCGTCGACGCGGCGCACGCCAAGGGGCTGGGGGTCGTCCTCGACGTGGTGCACAACCATCTGGGGCCGTCCGGCAACTATCTGCCGCAGTTCGGCCCGTACTTCACGGACACCCACCAGACGCCGTGGGGGTCGGCCGTGAACCTGGACGCGCCCGGCTCGGACGAGGTGCGGGCGTATCTGGTGCAGAGCGCGCTGGCCTGGCTGCGGGACTACCGGATCGACGGGCTGCGGCTGGACGCGGTGCACGCCCTGGTGGACACCCGCGCCCGGCACTTCCTTCAGGAGCTGTCGGAGGCCGTGGACGCGCTGGCGGCCGACACCGGCCGGCCGCTGTTCCTGATCGCCGAGTCGGATCTGAACGACCCGCGCATGATCACGCCCCGCGAGGAGGGCGGCTTCGGCTTGCAGGCGCAGTGGAACGACGACTTCCACCACGCCCTGCACGCCGCGCTGACCGGTGAGTCGCAGGGCTACTACGCGGACTTCGCCCGCGCCCCGCTGGCCGCCGTGGCCAAGACGCTCACCGGGGGCTTCTTCCACGACGGGACGTACTCCACCTTCCGTGGCCGCAGTCACGGCCGGCCGCTGGACCGCACCCGGGTGGCGGGGCACCGGCTGCTCGGCTACAGCCAGACCCACGACCAGGTCGGCAACCGCGCCCAGGGGGACCGGCTGTCGGCGCTGGTCTCCCCCGGGCTGCTGGCGTGCGCGGCGACGCTGGTGCTGACCGCGCCGTTCACGCCGATGCTGTTCATGGGCGAGGAGTGGGCGGCGAGCACGCCCTGGCAGTTCTTCACCGACCACACCGATCCCGAGCTGGCCAAGGCGGTACGGGACGGCAGGCGGCGGGAGTTCGCGGCGCACGGCTGGGCCGAGGAGGACGTGCCCGACCCGCAGGACCCGGCCACCCGGGAGCGTTCCTGCCTCGACTGGTCGGAGCCGGAACGCGAGCCGCACGCCCGCGTGCTGGACTGGTACCGGCGGCTGATCGCGCTGCGCCACGAGCAGCCCGACCTGACCGACCCGGACCTGGCGGACACCAAGGTCGCCTATGACGAGGAGGACCGCTGGCTGGCGTTCCGCCGCGGCGACATCCGTGTGGCGGTCAACCTCTCCCCCGCCCCGGCCGCCATCCCGCTCGGCGCCCCGACCGCCCGGATCCTCGCGGCCTGGGAGCCGGTCGAGGCGCCGGGCGCGGACGGCGTGCTGCATCTGCCCGGGGAGTCGGCGGTGGTGCTGCTCCAGGAGTGAGCCGGGCCGCAGCCTCCGGTAGGCCTCGGGTCAGACCCGAGACCTCCGGGAGGGCTCGGGTCAGACTCGCTCCAGAGGCCGGTGGGGCTCTGCCGGGAGCTTCACGGTGATCGTGTCGCCGGGGCGGACCACCCCGCCCCGCCGCACGACGCTCATGATCCCGGCCTTGCGGACCAGGTTGCCCTCCTCGTCCCGGCCGACGACCTGTTTGAGCAGCCCCTCCTGGAAGGCGTCGATCTGCACACAGGGGTTGCGCAGCCCGGTGACCTCCACGACCGCCTCCGCGCCGATGTGCAGCAGGGTGCCGGTCGGCAGGGCGAGCAGGTCGATGCCGCGGGTGGTGATGTTCTCGCCGAGGTCGCCGGGCCTCACCTCGAAGCCGGCGCGGGACACTTCCGCGAAGAGTTCCTCGTGGATGAGGTGGACCTGACGCAGGTTCGGCTGCGTGGGGTCCTGCGCGATGCGCGAGCGGTGCTTGACCGTCGTCCCGGCGTGCACATCGCCCTCGACACCGAGCCCGGCGAGCAGGGTGATGCTCTCCCGGTTGGGCTTGGTGAACGAATACTCCCCGTTGCTGCTGACCGCGGTCACTGTCCCGCTCATGGTGCGAGCCCCCTCCTCGGCGTCCGGGATCTCCAACCACCCTACGGGACGGGCCGGTTCAGGTGCGGCGGCGCGGCCGGCGGGCGCTGTGGCTGTCGGAGATGTGGGCGGTGAGGGCGATCGAGGCGGTGGCGCGGTCGTAGGAGAGCTGGGCCACGCGGGCATAGAGACAGTCGATGATCAGCAGTACGGAGTGGCGGGCGCCGAATCCGCCGTGCCGGAAGCTCGTCTCGCCGGAGGTGGAGACGAGGTGGATCGACGCGGCCTGGGCGGCGGGCGAGCGGGGGTCGGAGGTGATGGCGACGGTCGTCGCGCCGCGCTCGGCGGCCAGGTGCAGGGGGCCGAGCACCTCGCGGGTGTTGCCCGAGTGCGACAGCGCCACGGCCACATCGGCGGGCGTGAGCAGGGACGCCGAGGTCTCCGCCGCGTGCACCTCGGTCCAGCCCCGGGCCGGGCAGCCGATGCCGAAGAGCCGGGCCTCCGCCTCCCGGGCCAGCACTCCGGAGGCGCCCACTCCGTAGAAGTCGATCCGGCGGGCCTTCACCAGGGCGTGCGCCGCCCGGTCCAGCGCCTCGCGGTCCAGGCGCTCGACGGTGGCGCGCAGCGCCCTCAGGTCCGCCTGCGCGATGACCTCAATGACGTGGTCCAGGCCGTCGTCCGGCCCGATGTCCGGTCCGAGGGGCCGGTCCCGGGCCGGGGACTCCTGCGTGAGCTGCCCCTGCTCCCTGGCGAGTTCGAGCAGCAGCGCCTGGTAGGAGTCGAGGCCGAGGGCCTGGCAGAAGCGGGTGACCGTGGCCTGGGAGGTGCCGGTGCGGCGGCCGAGGTCGGCGGCCGAGGTGTGGGCGAGCGCGGCCGGGTCGGCGAGGACGTGCTCGGCGACCTTGCGCAGCGAGGCGGTCAGCCGGGGCAGTTCGGACTGGATCAGCGCGGTGATCACGGCGGGCTCGCTCGATTCGTCGGGTGGGCTGCAGCAGGGGCAGGCGGTGCCGGCGGATGACTTCGGCCGACGCGCCGATGCCTGGCCTCTTGCCAGGCCGTGATTCTATCAACCACCATGCAGTGTGCTCGATGAATCATCGGAACAGCCGGATCAGCCGGATCAGCCGGGACAGCCAGGACAGCCGGATCAGCCGGGACAGCCGGGACTGTCCATGCCGCTGCTGCTCGGCGTCGACGCCGGAGGCACCCGTACCCGCGCGTACTGCGCGGACCCGGCGGGCCGGGTGATCGGCACGGGAACCGGCGGTCCCGGGAACGCGCTCGGCGTGCGCCCGGCCGATCTGGTGCGGCACTTGAGCGACGCCATCGGCGCCGCCGTGCCGAAGGGCCTGCGCGCCGGGGTGACGGCGGTCGCGGGAGGCTTCGCGGGCGGCGGTCCCGGGCACGGCCGGGACAACGCGACCGCCTGCCTGGCCGAAGCGTTGGCAGCCTCGGGGATCGAGGCCGCCGCCGTGGAGGTGTACGGCGACTGCGAGGTCGCGTTCGCCTCAGGCCCCGGGGCGCCCGCGGACGGGCTGGTCCTGATCGCGGGAACCGGCTCGACCGCTGCGCGGCTGGCCGGGCGGCGCGCCGTGCGCCTGGTGGACGGGCACGGCTGGCTGACCGGCGACGAGGGCAGCGGCTTCTGGCTGGGCCGCGAGGCCCTGCGGGCTGCCGTACGGGCCCTGGACGGACGCGGCCCGCGGGGTCCGCTGGTGGAGCGCGTACTGGCAGAAGTGGCCCCGGAACACCGTCTGGACGACCGGCCCTCGCCGCTCGCGCTCATCCGGCTGCGGGACGCCGTCGCCGACTGGACCTACTCCAGGCCGCCGGTCGCCCTGGCCGCGCTGTGCCCCCTGGTGACCGACGCGGCGGACGGCGGGGATCCGGCCGCCCGCGCGCTCCTCGACCGGGCGGCAGGCGAACTCGCCGACAAGGTGGCCGCGTTGGATCCCCGGCCCGGCGAACTCCTGGTCACCACCGGCGGTCTGCTCGCACCGGGAGGACCGCTGACGGACCGGCTGGCCGCACGTCTGGCGCCGACCGGCCTGCGGATCGAGGCGGTCCCGGACGGCGCGGCGGGAGCCGTGGCACTGGCCGGGCTCTTGACGCGCCGAGGTCGCTGATTCATCGTTTCAAGCAAGCCGCATGACACTGAATCATTCAACCGATCATTCAACCGATCACTGCGACCAGCGAAGGTGAGTCTCCATGACCGACCCGCAGATCAGCGCGAGCGTCTTCGCCGACCGGGCGCGTGCCTCGCTGGACGCGGCGATCGAGGCGAACAAGGCGGCGGTGGCGTCGGCGGCCCGGCTGTTCGCGGACTGCGTGGCGGCGGACGGGGTGATCCACGCCTTCGGCACCGGCCACTCGCAGGCCACCGCACTGGAGATCTGCGGGCGCGCGGGCGGTCTGGTCCCGACCAACCGCATCGGTCTCGCCGACCTCGTGCTCCGGGGCGGCGAGGACCGCGCCGTGCTGTCGGACCCGCTGCTGGAACGCAGGCCGGGGCTCGCCGCCCGCCTCTACGAGCTGAGCACCCCGCGCCCCCAGGACCTGTTCGTGATCATCTCGAACTCGGGGGTCAACAACTCCATCGTCGACATGGCGCAGTTGGTGACGGGCAAGGGGCACCGGCTGGTGGCGCTCACCTCGCTGGAACACACCCGCTCGGTGCCCGCGCTGCACCCCAGCGGGCGCCGGCTCGCCGACCTGGCCGACGTGGTGCTGGACAACGGTGCGCCCGCGGGCGACGCACTGCTGCCGCTGCCGGACGGAGGTGCCCTGTGCGGGGTGTCCACCATCGTCTCCACCACGCTGGTGCAGATGGTGGTGGCCGAGAGCGTGGCCCTGCTGATGACCGAAGGGCACGACGTCCCCGTCTACGTCTCCGCCAACCTGCCGGGCGGCTTCGAGCGCAACGCCGTCCTGGAGGCGCGCTACGAGGGCCGGCTGCACCGGGGCGGCTTCTGACGGACGGGCGGCGTCGAGGCCGGAAGCCGGCCGAGGGACCCGGACGGCGTGCTGACGGACCTGCCAGGAGCGGGAACAGCCTAGAGCGCCTCGTCCTCCTTGCGCAGGTCGGTGACGCGTTCGAGGAGGATCGGCTCCCAGGCGCGGTGCAGCCGGGTCCGCAGCAGGGGCAGCGGGGTGGGATCGCTGCCGGTGATCCCCTCGGCGAGGTGCAGCACGGCGTCGCAGCGGGCCAGCCACAGGCCGCGCAGGCAGGGCCGGGCGCCGTAGCCGGCGAGGGTCGCGGCCCGCACGGCGGCGGGGGCACCCACCGCGAGGGCGAGGCCGGCGATGTCCTCGGCCGGGTCGCCGAGCACGGCCGCGTCCCAGCCGAGCACGCCGCGCACCCGGCCGTCGGCGCTGACCACGAGGTGCTCGCCGGTGAGGGCGTGGTGGACGAGGACCACTCCGCCGGGCTGGGGGGCGAGCTGGGCGGCGGCGGGCGGGGTGAGCTGGTCGAGCCGGCCTGAGTCGAACTCGTCGGCCTCGTCGAGCCGTCCGGCGGCCTGGACGGCGGCGCGGCGCAGCACCTTCAGCGAGCGCGGCGCGATCCGCGGCACGCCGAGGGTGTCCGCCTGCCGCAGCGGCACCTCCCGGAGGCCGGAGAGGAGTCCGGCCAGGTCGGTCTCGCCGACGGCGGAGACGTCGTGATCCTCGGCCGAGCCGCCGGGCACCCGCGTGTCCAGGGTGCAGACCAGCTGCGGGGCCCACTCGCCGTGCGCCACGCTCACCGGCAGCGCGATCCGGACGTGCGGGCGCACCAGGTCCCGCAGCCGCATCTCGCGGCGCAGCCGGATGCTCGCCTCGCGGTCGGGGGCGAGGCGCAGCACATGGCGGTTGCCGACCCACCAGGTGGTGGCCCCCTCACCGCCGCCGGCGGGCCGCACCTCGGGGTCCGCGGGGAGTGCGGCGCCGCGGGGGCCGCCCCTGCCGGTCCTGGCCGCCCGGCTGTCCTGCAGCAGGGTACGGACCAGCTGTCTGACGGTGTCCGCGGTGGGTGTCGGTGCCTGGGTCATCGATCGCGCCGTTGTCGTTCCGGGAGTCGGGAGGTGCTCGGACGGGGTCGTGGTCATCGCCCTACTCCACTATGACCATCTCCCGGGTGGTGTTGTTCAGGCGCCGGCCGCCGTCCTCGGTCACCGTCACGATGTCCTCGATGCGGACGCCGAACCGGCCGGGCAGGTAGATGCCGGGTTCCACGGAGAAGCACATGCCGGGCACGAGGGGCTGCTCCTCGCCCTCGATCATGTAGGGCGGCTCGTGGGTGGTGACGCCGATGCCGTGCCCGGTGCGGTGGATGAAGTACTCGCCGTAGCCGGCGTCGGCGATCACGGCGCGGGCGGCACGGTCGACGTCCTGGCAGGCGGCGCCGGGGCGCACGGCCCGGAAGCCCGCCTCCTGCGCCTCGCGCACGATGTCGTGCACCCGGCGTTCCTCGTCGGTGGGTTCGCCGACGTGCACGGTGCGGGAGGTGTCGGAGCCGTAGCCGTCCTTCAGGCCGCCGAAGTCCAGGACGACCATGTCGCCGTGCTCGATGACCCGGTCGCCGATCTCGTGGTGCGGGTTGGCGCCGTTCGGGCCGGAGGCGACGATCGTGAAGTCCACCTGGGAGTGCCCGAACCGGCGCAGCAGCGCGGCGAGGTCGGCGGCGACGTCCGCTTCCCGGCGGCCCGCGAAGCGCACACCGCGGATCTCCTCGAACGCCGCGTCGGCGGCGGCGCCGGCCGCGGCCAGCAGCTCGAGCTCGGCGGCGTCCTTGACGGCACGGAGCATCGGCAGGGCGTGGGTGAGGGAGGCGTAGGAGGCGTCCGGCAGGGCGGACTGCAGGCCGAGCAGGTGCATGGCCCAGGCGTTGTCGCTGATGCCGTAGCGGCCGTGTGCGTCGAGCAGGTCGGCGGTGACGGCGTAGGGGTCCTTGCCGTCGGTCCAGTCGCGCAGGGTCAGGGCCGGTGCGGCGGGTGCGCGGGCGGCGTCCGCCGCCTCCAGGGTGGGGACGACCAGCACGGGGTCCTGCCCGGGGGCCAGGACCAGCAGGGTCAGCCGTTCGGTCTCGGCGGTGGGGGCGTAGCCGGTGAGCCACACCAGATCGGGCCCCGGGGTGACGAGCAGTCCGGAGAGCCCCGCGTCGGCGGCCGCCCGGGTGGCGCGCTCCATGCGGGCCGTGTAGTCGTCGGCGGTGAAGGGCGCGGGTGCGGTGCCGGTCATCCGGGGCCTCCCAGGGCGACAGAGGGCTACGGGCAGCATCCTGCCTGGCGGGCGGTGGCGACGCGACCCGGTTCGACGGGTTGGCCCGGTTCTCCACCTCTCGGATTAATGGTTAGATCATCTGCAACCATTATCCCGGCCCGGGAGGCGTACAGCCGTGCTCGTACTCGCACACATCAGCGATCTGCATCTGGACGGCAGCGCCCCCGCGAGCGAGCGGGCGCGGCGGGTACGCGACGGCTGTGGCGGCTGCCGCGGAAGCCGGACGCGCTGCTGGTGACGGGGGACATCGCCGACCACGGCGCCGAGTCCGAGTACGAGGAGGCCGCCGAGCTGCTGGGCCTGCGCGAGGGGCGCACCGTTCCCGGTGCTGACCTGCCCGGGCAACCACGACAGCCGCGCCCGTACCGGAAGGCCCTGCTGGGCGTGCCGGCCGCCGAGGGTCCCGTCAACAGCGCGGCCTTCCATCACCCCCCGGTACCGGTGCACCACCCCCTGCCGGACTCGTACATGCTGCGCGAGCCCGGCCGTCCGGCCGCGCTGATGGCGGACCGGCCGGAGATCGCCGGGCTGATCGCCGGCCACGCCCACCCCGGCCGCCACGGTGTTCGCCGGGCGTCCGCTGGTCCTGGGGCCCGGGGTGACCTGGACCCTGCGGCTGCCCTGGGAGGGCGAAGCCGGCCGCGGACCGGGACGCCCCGCCCGGCTTCGCCCTGCACGTACTGGACGACGCCGGGCGGCTCACCAGTCACTTCCGGGTGGTCATGTGACCACGGCGGGCACGACCGTCAGCTGCTGATAGCCGCCGCTGCGGTGGCGCACCGTCAGCTTCACCTCCCTGCCGGGCCGGGCCCGGGCGACGGCGCGGGCCAGGTCGGGCGCGGTGTCGATCCGGGTTCTGCCGAAGGCGAGCAGTACGTCGCCGCGCACCAGGCCGGCCGAGAACCCCGGCCCCGGCACGTGCACCCCGACGACCAGGGCGCCGGGTCTGCGGTCGTCCGCGACCTCGATGCCGAGCCGGGCGGCGACCGGTACGGCGACGGGCTCGGGGGTGGGAGGCGACGCGGTGGGTGCACGGGTCGGTGCGGGGGCGGCGGGCGGGCCGCCGTCCGGCTGCGGCTGGTGCAGGCCGGGCAGCCGGCCCGTGCCGGCCAGGGTGGCGCCCACCGCGCCGAGTCCCACCCCGGACAGCACCAGCACCGTGCCGACCAGCAGGCCGAGCAGGGTGGAGACGAGACGCCGGCCGCGCCGCCGCGCGGCGTGCTCCCGCCGCTGCGGGGGCCGGGCGGGGCGCGGTTCGCCGCCCTTCCTGGCCCGCCACCGGCCCCCTCTCGCGCACTGCTTCCAGTTGCCTCCCGCCGCGCCGCCGGGCAGCGGCTTGGGGCGCAGGGCCGCCTGCTCCATGGATCACCTCCCTTGATCTGCTGCCCGGCGGACCGGACGGCGACGAGCCACGAACGAGCGAGTAATCGAGTAATGAGGACGAGTGAGTAATAGTGAGCAATAGTGAGCAATGAGGACGAGCTACGAACGAGTGAGACCGAGCGGACGGACGCCGCTCAGCCGGGCACGGGCACGGACGGCGTGCGGTTCGGCAGGAATCCGTGGGCGCGGCGGGAGAGCCAGGCGTCCTTGTAGCGGTCCACGTTGTGATGCCAGTGGAGGATGCCCGCCATCCAGTTGCGCAGGTCCTCGACGTACTGCTCCATGACCGCCCGCGCGTCCTGCGAGAGCGCGAAGTCCTCGTACAGCCTGGGGAGCTCGTGGGACACGACATGCTCGAACTGGCGCAGACGCTGGTCCATCAGGTCGTGCACGATGCGCAGGCCGCGCGGGTAGGCGCAGCCGAAGAAGTTCTGCACGACGAGGATCGCGTTGTGGATCTCGCCCTCGTACTCGATCTCCTTCTGGTAGGAGAACACATCGTTGATCAGGCATCCGTAGTCGATGGCGGCGTTCTCCAACGAGCGCACCGGGCCGCTGCGGTACACCTCGGGCGGGACGGCCGGGCCGTGGCCCATCCGGCACATGCTGAGGGTGAGGTCGGAGCCGAAGGTCCGGCGGCGCATCTCGAGATAGTCGACCGGGTCCGGGATGCGGTGCTGCATCTGGTTGGCCAGCTCCCACAGCCAGCTCTCCGTCATGGCGTTCACCGCGTTCTTCAGGGTGCGGCGCGCCTCGGGAGGCATGGCCGCCGTGGTACGAGCCCACAGGTCGGTCAGGCCGCGTTCCATGGCGTTGACGGGCACGGTCGCCGGTTCGCCCTCGACCGGCATGCAGTCCGACAGACGGGCCGTGGTCAGCCGGGCGGCGGCCAGATCACGGCGGTGGCCGTACACCAGCGGGTAGTAGTCGTCGCCGTACGTCCCCCAGGCGAGCCACTGGGCGCTGAGGTCGAGGGCCTCAGCGGTGGCGTCCGGGTCGAGCCCGGCGGAGCACAGGGCGAAGTCGCCGGCGGCGAGCTTGTCCTCGTCCCACACGCCCTCGCTGAGGATGCCCATCCGGTGGCACCAGCGGACCAGTTGCTCCCGGGATGTGTCGAGGTGCCGGCAGAGCCGCACCGGGATCGGCGTGCGCAGGTCGGGGATCCGGGACGGTCCGACCTTCTGGTACGGCACATGGGTGTAGGCGCGCAGCCGCTCGGCCCCCGCCGACGCGAGCAGCGCCCGGACGCCGGCGGCCGAGGCCCCCGCCCCCTTCGGGCCGTCCCACGGGCGCCGGTCGAGCGCACCCTCGTTCATGTACCGGCTGGAGCGCATGTGCCATTCGTGGCCTCCGGACTGCCAGTCCTGCAGCCCCTTGGCGTACGCCGCGACGGCCGCCGCCTCGACCGGGCCGAGCCCCTTCTCCAGAGCGATCGCGGGGACTTCGGTGAACGCGGTGTGCTCGAACTGCTGCAGCCGTGAGGTGAGGACGTCGTTGACCAGGTCGGCGGCCTCCTGGGTGCTGCAGCCGAAGAAGGTCTCCAGCACCAGGACGCCGTTGCTGAGTTCGCCCTCCTCCTCGACCTCGCGCTGGTAGGAGAACAGATCGTTGCGCAGGTGCACGGCGTCGGAGAAGGTCTCCATCAGCACCCGGAGCGGCCGGGTGCCGGCGACGGCGGCCGGGACCTCGGCGGTCGCGTACTCGACCAGCCCCGCCGACCAGGGCGCGCCGCCGACCTTGCGGCGCATCTCGATGTACTCGACCGGGTTGGCGATCCGCCCCTCGTTGATGTTGGACAGCTCCCACAGCGACTCGTCGAGCAGATGCTCGGTGGCGACGGCGAACCGGCGGCGCCAGTGGGCGGACATGGCCGGTACGGTGCGCGCCCACAGGTCGGCGAGGCCCGCCTCGACCGGGTTCTGCGGCTCGGGCACGGGCGTCGCGTCGTCGAGCGGCATGAACAGCGGCAGCCGGTCCAGGTGGGCCTTGCCGGCGGCGCGGTCCTGGGTGCGTTTGTACTTCTCCAGGAAGTGGTCGTCGAAGAAGAAGACCCACACGTACCAGTCGGTGATGAGCGAGAGCGCGGGCCCGTCGCAGTCGGGGTGGGTGTAGGCGCAGAGCAGGCCGTAGTCGTGCGCGTCGAGATCGGCCTGCTCCCAGACCCCGGAACCCTCCAGCATGCCCATCTCGCGCGCCCACGCCGTCGAGTGGGCGCGGGCCTCGTCGACCTGCGGGTTCAGCCGCGCGGGATGCGGCAGGTAGAAGTGCGGGAGTTCGAACGGCTGCGTCATGGCCGGGAGCTACCCGTGGGTCCGCGGCCGCATCCTCCGGCCCGGACATGATCACACCATCGCGTGAACCAGTGGTGAAACGGGAGTTCAGGCCTTATGTCCGGACCTGCATCGGTGCCGTGAGGTGAGGCCCCAGGTCCTGACCTGCGCGAGTTGAGGCCCAGGTCCTGACCTGCGCGAGTTGAGGCCCAGGTCCTGACCTGCGCGAGTTGAGGCCCAGGTCCTGACCTGCGCGAGTTGAGGCCCAGGTCCTGACCTGCGCGAGTTGAGGCCCCGGTCGTGACGTGCGCGAGTCGCGGCCCTACGCCCTGACTTGGATCAGGGCATGAGTGCCTGCGGTGCGCCAGCGGCCGTCCGGCTCCGCCTTGTCCAGCGCCGCCACGGTGTCCGCGCTCAGCCCGGTGATCACATCCGACTTGAGCGTGCGCAGCGCGGCGACAGGACCCGGGAACCAGTCGGTGACCCCGGCGAACGGGGTGGTCGGCGGCCAGAGCCGGTCGCCCACCAGGCGGCGGTAGTTGAGGTCGCCCTTGACCACGGTGACGGTGGCCGAGGCGAACTCGGCGCGCAGGTCGTCCGGCATCTCGGCGTACGGCAGCGGGGCGCAGGAGAAAGGGTGTGCGCGCAGCACCAGCCGGCCGTCGCCGAGGGCGGACCACAGTCGGCGCCCGGAATCGGCCGCCGCTCCCCCGGCCCCAATCAGCCGGCGCAGCGCGTCGATCACATCGCTGCCGGTGGCGTCGGAGACGTAGTAGGGGTACGGCTTGACGTGCAGCACGGCCCGCGCGATGAGGCCGTGGGCCAGCAGATGGTCCAGGAGCAGCAGATCGGGGACGAGTTCACCGCCCGCGTTGTCGGCGACCAGGCAGAGCGTGCCCGTGCCGGAGGTGCCGAGCAGCGACCAGAGCCGCTCGCTGTCGTCGACCAGCAGACCGGGGACGGCGTCGGTCTCGCGGGTGCCCTCGGCGGAGAGCCGGAAGCCGAGGTCGGCGCGGTTGCCCCAGAGGGAGCCGTGCAGCAGGGCGCGGGCCTGTTCGTCCGCGGGCCGGCCGGTGAGTTCGTCGAGCGCGGCCAGTTCCTCGTCGGTGGCGGGCGAGTCCAGTTCGGCGAGTTTGGCGGGGCGGAAGGGGTCGATGCCCTGCCAGGGGCCGGGGGCGAAGTAGCCGACGGCCTCCAGCAGCAGGCGGTAGAACCAGCTCTCGGACCACAGCCAGGGCACCTCGTACCAGGACCTGCCGGCGTACGCGGTCATCCCCCACTCCTCCCAGCGCGCCCGGTCGTGGGCGTCCGCCGGAAGGGGCTCGATCTCCCCCTCGGTGCAGTTGGCCAGCAGTGCGTCGAGCGCCCGCTGCTGGTGGGGTTCGTACGGGAAGGCCTCGCGCACCTGCCGGATGATCGCGGGGTGCCGCTCGGACAGCACACTGTGCGGGAACGAGCCGGGTTCGGCGCCGAGGATCACGGGGGCGGTGGGGGTGTCGGGCATGCCGCTCACGGTAACGCGCGTCCGCGGCCGGACGCGGCAGGTCACACCGGGGCGATCACGTCAGACGGGGGGCGATTCACACGGGGACGTTTCACACGGGGACGTTTCACACGGGGCGTTTCACACGGGGGCGATCTCGCGTTCCAGACGGGCGGCCAGGCTGAGGTAGCGGGCGCGGCGGGTCACGGGGACCAGGCCGCGTATGAGCAGTTGCCACATCTCCGCCGTGCGGCGCGGCTGCCGGGCGACCGGTTCGCGGGAGCGGCCGACGACGCGGGTGCCGACGAAGAAGCAGACCAGGGAGTGGGCGACGACATCGACGTCGACGTCCGGGTGGATGTCGGCCTCCTTGACCGCGCCGACGAGCCGGGCGGTGACGATGTCCAGCCACTCGGTGAACGGATGGGTCAGCGGCGGACGGGGCCGGGTGCCGCCGGTGGCCAGGCGCAGGCCGGCCCGCAGCACGGGGTCCTCGGCGGACAGGCGGGCTATGCCGAAGGTGAGGCGCATCAGCGCCTCCAGCGAGGTGTGACCGCGGTTCTCGGTGTCCCGGGCCAGGCGGCGGCAGGTGGCGGACTGCAGTTCCAGGATGGCGTGGGCCAGGTCCTCCTTGGCGGCGAAGTGGAAGTAGAGCGCCCCCTTGGTGACCTGGGCGTGTTCGACGATGTCGCTGAGACTGGTCGATTCGTAGCCCTGCCGGTCGAACAGGTCGGCGGCGGCTCTGATGATCGTCGCGCGGGTCTGCTCGGCGCGTACCTGCCTCGCCATCGACTGAACTCCTGTGCCGGGAAAGGAACGGGTCATGCCGTTTGTTTTTACCGTGCGTACACACTAACTCACCGTCAGGCCGCGTTCATCACACAGGTCGGACCGTGATCGGGCACACAACCGGCAAAAGCAGTTCTGCCGTTCAAAGAAAACAGCACGTCCGGTATCTGATTGTGGCAGCCCGGGGGCGACATGAGAAGGCGGGCCGGCCGGTGCCCCATCCGCACCCGCCGGCCCGCCTGTCCGTGCGCGGCCGAACCGCGCTGTCTCAGAAGGCCATTGAGGAGGCCCTTGAGAAGGTCGTTCTGAAGGTCATTGAGAAGGTGGTTCTGAAGGTCGTTCAGAAGGTCAGCTGCCAGCCGTTCAGCTGCCCGGTGTCCCGGGCCGCCGTGTCCCGCACGCGCAGCTTCCAGGTGCCGTTGGCGCTCTCGGCGGAGGCGTCGACGGTGTAGGTGGTGCGCACGTCGTCCGCCGAGTCGGAGCCGCTCGCGGACTTCAGCCGGTACGCCGAACCGTCCGGCGCCACCAGGTCGATGACGAGGTCACCGCGGTAGGTGTGGGTGATGTCCACGCCGGCCCGCAGGTTGGAGGGGGCGTTGCCGCTGCGGCCGCTCACGGTGATCGGCGACTCGACCGCCGAGCCGTTGTCCGGGATGGAGACGGCGGTGCTGCTCGAGTACGTGGTGCCGGTGGGCGTTCCGCCGAGGACCGCCTGGACGGTCTTCGCCGCGTCGGCCAGGCCGGCGCCGCAGCCGCCGGAGCAGGTGCCGGGCAGGGCACGGGCGTTGGCCTTGATCGCCGACTCGATCTGGGCCGGGGTGAGCGCGGGGTTCGCCGACTTCATCAGCGCGGCCAGGCCCGCGATGTGCGGGGTGGCCATGCTGGTGCCCTGGTAGTGGGCGTAGGTCTCGGTCGACGGGGTGCGGGTGCCGGAGTTCAGCGTCGACAGGATGCCGTTCGCGGCCGAGGTCCGGGTGTCGCCGCCGGGGGCCGCGATGTCCACCACGGAGCCGTAGTTGGAGTAGTAGGCGCGGCTGCCGGAGCGGTCGGTGGCGGCGACGGTGATGACGTTGGCGCAGTTCGCCGGGGAGGAGTTGGCGGCGTTCTGGTTCTCGTTGCCGGCCGCGACGACCACCGTGGTGCCGCGGCTGACGGCGGCGTTGATGGCGTTCTGGGTGGCGGTGGAGCAGGCTCCGCCCCCGCCGAGGCTCATGTTGATGACCTTGGCGACGTTCGGGTTGGCGGGCACGCCCGAGACGGTGCCGCCGGAGGCCCAGGTGATGGCGTCGATGATGTCGGAGTCGTAGCCGCCGCACTTGCCGAGCACCCGCACCGGGGAGATCTTCGCGCCGTGGGCGATCCCGGCGATGCCCTTGCCGTTGTCGGTGGCGGCGGCGATGGTGCCCGCCACGTGGGTGCCGTGCCAGGAGGAGTCGCTGCCGGCGGCCTGGCCGCACTCGCCGGCCGCGTACCAGTCGCCGGGGTCGGCCGGGTTGCTGTCCCGGCCGTTGCCGTCGACGGCGACCGCGGGGTCGGCGATGAAGTCGTAGCCGCCGGTGATGTTGCCGGCGAGGTCGGAGTGGCTGACGTAGCCGGTGTCGAGGACGGCGACGGTGACGCCGCTGCCGGTGGCGAGGTCCCAGGCGCCCGGCACCCGCATGCCGGCGGTGGACTCGAACAGGTCCCACTGCTTGCCGTACTCGGTGTCGTCCGGGGTGGCGAGCGGCTTGTTGAGGCGGTCGGGGACGACGTAGGCGACCTGCGGGTCGGCCTCGTACTCGGCGACGACCTCCGCGACGTCCGAGCTGCCGGCCTGCTCGTCCAGCTCGACCAGGGCGGCGCCGGTGCCCAGGCGGCGCTCGAAGCCGACGTCCTCGCCGGCCTTGCGGCCCTTGGCGGCGGCGTCGGCGGCGGCCGCCTTGTCCGAGGTGGCCTCGGCGGCACCGGACTTGTAGCCGACGATGAGCCGCTCGGCCGGGGTGCCGGGGGCGGCCTCGGTCAGCGCCGCGGGGACGGCCGGCTCGGGGACGTCCTGGGCGACGGCGACCTGGGAGGAGGCTGCCACCATCAGGGCGGCGGAGAGGGCGGCGACGGATATCGCGGTCCGTCTGAGCGAGGCGTTCGTGGGGGAGGTACGCAAGGGTGTGCCTTTCGTGCCGGACTCCGGCCAGCGGAGTTGGGGAGAAGCATCGATCCGCTTCGTCCTCGAAGCGGCGGGGGTGGATCGACGTGCGGCGTCGGCCGGCCAGGCGCGAGCAGCGTGCCCTGCGGGGTTACCGGTGGGTCGGCTGCGGAGGAACGATAGGCAGGGCGCGGCACGGCGGGATACGGGGGAAACCCTCGATCCGGCCGGAAAACCACCCTCGACGCCCTTGAGGATCCCGGCAGTTGACCGTAATGGGCCCGCTATGCCCCGCCTCGTGGCGAGGGTGAACGCGCCGGGCGGTTCTTCCGTACTGCACGGAGGGAACGGGTCTGCGAGGACGGACCCACCGCGGGCGTCGGCCGGACCGGCGCCGGCACGGCCCGGTCGAGCCGCGCGGTGGAGCCGCCCCCGCAGGACCGTCCCCTGCCCCGCACGGCCGCCCCGGCCGTCACCTCCCCCGCGCCCAGGAGGCGTTACGGATGTCCCGGACGACCGCACACCGCGCGGCACTCGCGGCCGCCCTGGTGACCCCGCTGCTGCTGCCCCTGACGACGGCGGCACCCGCATGGGCGCACGGGGCACCCACGGACCCGGTGAGCCGGGTGCTGGCCTGCTCGCCCGAGGGCGGGGAGCGCGCCCGGTCGGCGGCGTGCCGGGCGGCCGTCGCCGCGAACGGGGCGCCCTTCACCGCCTGGGACAACCTCCGGGTGCCGAACGTGAACGGCGCCGACCGGCAGCGCATCCCGGACGGGAAGCTGTGCAGCGGGGGCCTGCCCGCCTACCGGGGCCTGGACCTCCCGCGCGCCGACTGGCCGGCCACCCGGGTGTCGCCCGGCGCGGCCCTGCCGATGAGGTACGTCTCGACGATCCCCCACGAGGGCACCTTCCGGATGTACCTCACCAAGCCCGGCTACGATCCGGCCAAGCCGTTGACCTGGTCCGATCTGCCCGCCAAGCCGTTCGCCGAGGTGACCGACCCGCCGCTGACGAAGGGCGCCTACCGCTTCCGTGTCACCCTGCCGTCCGACCGGACAGGACGTCATGTGCTGTACACGATCTGGCAGAACAGCAGCACCCCGGACACCTATTACTCGTGCTCGGACGTGGTGTTCCCGGAGGCGAAGCAGGAGCAGCAGAAGCAGGATGAGGGCGGAGAGGCCGGGCGGGGGTCCGGCGCGGGTGCGGCGAAGGCCGAGGAGCGGAAGGCCGCCTCGCGGGACCGGAAAGCCGAGGCATCGGGCACGCCCGGGGAGGGTGCTGCGCCTTCCGGAGGGACAGCTTCCGGCGACGGGACTCCGTCCGCCGCGGCGGCGAAGGCGGCCCCCACGGCCGCGTCCGGGCCCTCCGCTCCGATGGTGGCCGGGGGCGCGGCGGCCGTGCTGCTGCTCACCGCGGGCGCCGTACTGGTACCCCGGCTGCGGCGGCGCTGAGCCGTGGACCGGCTCCGCTTCATCACAATGCGGCAGCATCAACGCATCCGGGACGACTGGTCACTTGACGGCCGGCCGTTCCGCGCGATTGGCTCCTCGCCTCCTGCTCCTGCTCGGCCGCACAGCGAGGTCCGCACGCCCATGACTGTTTCCGGTGGACGACGGGGACCTGTCCCGGGGGGACACGCTGCGGGAGAGCCGCCCTTAAGTGCCGAGGACCAGGGGGACGTGGAGGGCGGCATGGACGAGGCCGACGCGGACGACCCGGACTGCCCCGCCGCCGGCACGCCGGCGGACCGCCCCACGGGCCACGACGGGGACCCCGCGGCCGGTCCCACCGCGGACCACGTTGCCGGTCCCACCGCGGACCACGCCGCCGGGACCGCCATGGCTTCCGGGACCGCAACAGATCCCGCGACCGCCGCAGACCCCGCGTCCGCCGCGGACCCCGCGTCCGCCGCGGATCGCCCCTGTCCCACGGGCGGCCTCGCCCCGCTCCCCCGGCGTGTGCCGCAGGGCAGGCCGGCCGCCGAGGGTCATGCCGAGATGCCGTCGGCCGACGACGACTTCACCGCGGAACGCGCCGCCGCCTCGCTCGCCGCGTTCCAGCGTGGCACGCTCCTCGCCCGTGGCGAGGAGGCACCCGCAGCCGACACGACCGAAGGAACACCGCCATGACACGCCCCGTCCCCCCTGCGAACGCCCAGCTGGACGAGCTGCTCACCGGACTCGTGGAGCGGGTCGCGGAGGTGAACCACGCCGTGGTGCTGTCCGAGGACGGGCTGGTGCTCAGCAGATCCACCGGGTTCCTGCGCGACGACGCGGAGCGGCTCGCCGCGAGCGCGTCCGGGCTGATGAGCCTGAGCAAGGGCGTCAGCATGGACTTCCGGGGCGGGCCGGTGCGCCAGGCGCTGGTGGAGATGGCCAACAGCTACCTGGTCCTGACGTCGGCCGGCCCCGGGGCGCAGCTCGTCGTGCTCACCGGTCCGGGCGCCGACGTCGGTGTGGTGGCGTACCAGATGAACATGCTGGTCAAGCAGATCGGCGAGCATCTGCGGGCGGCTCTGCGGAGCGTCACCGCCGGGCCCGCTGCCGAGCCCGGCGTGTGAGGCCGCTGCACGACCGCTCGTCGGTGGTCCGTCCGGCCTGGTGACCGGTCCGGTGCGGGGTCAGTCCAGTCCGGCCGACTTCAGCCAGGCCTTCGCCACGTCCAGCGGGTCCTTCTTCTCCAGCTGCACCTGCGCGTCCAGCTTCAGCAGGGTCTCGGTGTCGAGCTTCGCGGACACCGCGTCGAGCGCGTCCACGCCCTCCTTCGGCAGCCCTTCCTTGCTGACCAGCGGGGTGACGTTGGCGAAGCCGAAGAGGTTCTCCGGGTCCTTCAGGACGACGAACTTCTCCTTCACGATGGTCGGGTCGGTGGTGAAGATGTTCGCCGCCTGCACGGTGTTGCGGGTGAGGGCCGCCTGGGTCAGCGGTCCGCCCGCGTCGAGCGCCTTGAAGGACTCGAACTCCAGGCCGTAGACGGACTTCAGGCCCTTGAGCCCGTGGTGCCGGGTCTGGAACTCGGGCGAGCCGCCGATCACCAGCTTCGGTGCCACGTCCTTGAGGTCGGCGAGCGTGGAGGAGGCGGTGAGCTTGTACTTCTTCGCCGTCTCGGCGTTGACGCTGACCGAGTCCTTGTCCTCGGCGGGCGAGGACTGAAGCAGCGTCAGCCCCTTGTCCAGCTTGGCCTTGACGGCGGCGTTCACCTCTTCGACGGACTTCTGCTCCGCCTCGGGGTCGAGGTAGGCGAGCAACGAGCCGTTGTACTCGGGCAGAACGGTGATGGAACCGTTCTTCATCAGGCCGTACGTCGTCTCACGGCTGCCGATGTTGTGCTTGTAGGTGACCTTGATGCCCTTGGCCTTCAGGGCCTCGCCGTAGATGTCGGCGAGCAGGGTGCTCTCGGCGAAGTTGTTGGAGCCGACGACGACGGTGCCGGCCTCGGCCTTCTCCTCGGCGAGGGGGTTGTCGGAGGTGTCACCGGAGCCGCCGCAGCCCGCGAGCAGCGCCGCCACGGCGGTGAGCGCGACGGCCGCCGCGCCGGTGTGCCTCGTCCTGGACCTGCTGCTGTGCGCGCTGGCGGTAGAAGTCATTGACCGATCCAATCCAGCCGCTTCACGATCAGTCAAGGCCGTCCGGATTACGTTTTGCGACACGGGTGGGGATGCCCGGGGACGTCTTGTGACGCCCGTGAGGGCCCTGAGGGCGCCCGGCCTCGCCCGGCTGCGGGCCGGGTCACGTTCTGCGCCCGCGCACCCCCGGTGAGACCGCCAGCCGTCCGGCCGCCCAGAACACCGCGATGGTGACGAGCGCGAGGAGGGCGACGAGCGTGGCGCCGCCGACCACCTTCTCGTAGTCCCGCTGGTAGAGGCCGTCGACGATGTAGCGGCCCAGCCCGCCGAGGGAGACGTAGGCGGCGATGGTGGCCGTCGACACGATCTGGATGGCCGCCGAGCGCAGCCCGCTGAGAATCAGCGGCAGCGCGACCGGGAGTTCGACCTGGAAGAGGATGCGTGACTCGTTCATGCCCATGCCGCGGGCGGCGTCCACCGGCGCGGGGTCGACGGAGCGCACCGCCTCGTAGGTGGTGACGAGGACCGGCGGGACGGCCAGCACCACCAGCGGGATCATCACGGGCAGCAGTCCGAAGCCCATGGTGACCACGATCAGTACCAGCAGGCCGAAGCTGGGCAGGGCGCGGGCGGCGGTGGCGATGAAGGCGATGGCGTTGCCGCCGCGTCCGGTGTGCCCGGTGAGCAGGCCCGCGGGCAGGCCGACGGCGGCGGCCATGGCGAGGGCGAGCAGCGTGTACTGGATGTGTTCCAGGAGGCGCTGCGGGATGCCGTCGTAGCCGTGCCAGTGGGCGCTGTCGCTGAAGAAGGCGTCGGCGAAGTTGAGGATGTTCACCGGGCCGCCACCTCCGCCTCGGGCCGTTCCCGAGTCGCGGCGGCTGCCCGGGGGCGGCCGCCCGAGCCGCGGGGCATCCACGGGGTGAGCACTCTGCGCAGCAGCACCAGCAGGGCGTCGCACAGGATGGCCAGTGCGGCCGTGGTCAGCACGGAGTTGACGGCGAGTTCGGGCCGGTCGTACTTCTGCGCGGCGGCCAGCAGATTGCCGAGCGCGCCCTGATTACCGATCAGGGCGCCCACGCTGACCAGGGAGATGCTGGACGCGGTGGCCACGCGGAGGCCCGCGATGACGGCGGGCGCGGCGATCGGCAGCTGCACCTGGAGATAGCGGCGCACGGGGCCGAAGCCCATGGCGGTGGCGGCGGCGAGCGTCTCCTGCGGCACCGAGCGCACGGCGTCGACGATCGCCGGGACCAGCACCACCAGGCTGTAGACGGCCAGCGGGATCATCACGGTGAGTTCGGTCTGGCCGGTGTAGTCGATGAGGACGACGAAGAAGGCCAGGGAGGGGATGGCGTAGAGGACGGTGGTCACGCCGAGCACCGGTGCATACAGCCAGCGCAGGCGCACGCACAGCTGGGCGAGGGGCAGGGCGAGCAGCAGTCCGGCGGCCACCGGCAGCAGGGCCTCGCGCACATGCAGTCCGACCAGGCCGAGCCAGCTGTGCTGGAGGTCGCTGGGGATGTCGAAGAAGCCGTTCACGAGGCGACCTCGGCCTTGTCCGCCCTGTCGTTCTCGTCCGCGTCACGGGACTTGCCGGACTCCTCGGCCTGCTGAGAGGTGTCCGTGCGGCTCTCGGTGTGAGCGGTGCGGATGGCCTCGGCGATGGTCTGCTGCGAGACCACGCCGGTCACCCGGCCGGTTCCGTCCACGGCGACGGCCCAGCCGGTGGGCGAGAGCACGGCGCAGTCCAGTGCGGCGCGGAGCGAGTCGGTGCCGGGCACGAAGGGGCGGCCGTGCGGCAGCAGCCGCCCGGTGTCGACGGGCCCCGCGCTCGCCTCGCGCCGGTCGGCCCAGCCGAGCGGGCGGCCGTCGGCGTCGGTCACCAGCAGGTGCGGGGTGCCGGAGGCGGCGATGCGTCCGGCGTTCGCGTCCGCCGTGATGACCGGCTCGGTGGTCAGTTCCAGGGCGGCGGAGGAGAAGAAGGAGAGCCGGCGGATGCCTCGGTCGGCGCCGAGGAAGTCCTCCACGAAGCCGTCGGCGGGGGCGGAGAGCAGCTCGGCGGGCGGGGCGTACTGGGCGAGCCGGCCGCCCTCGCGCAGCACGGCGACCATCGAGCCCAGCTTGACGGCCTCGTCGATGTCATGGGTGACAAAGACGATTGTCTTGCCCAACTCGTCCTGCAATCGCAGCAGTTCGTCCTGGAGCCCCTTGCGCACCACGGGGTCGACGGCGGAGAACGGCTCGTCCATCAGCAGCACCGGCGGATCGGCGGCGAGCGCCCGCGCCACTCCGACGCGCTGCTGCTGACCGCCGGAGAGCTGGTACGGGTAGCGCTTGGCCAGCGCGGTGTCCAGTCCCACCCGCTCCATCAACTCCGCAGCCCGCGCACGGGACTTCTGCTTGCCCCAGCCGAGCATGCGGGGCACGGTGGCGATGTTGTCGACGATGGTGCGGTGCTGGAACAGCCCGGCGTTCTGGATGACGTACCCCATGGACCGGCGCAGCTCGGTGACCGGCCGGCGCTGGATGTCCTGGCCGTCGAGGAGGATGGTGCCCTCGGTGGGCTCCACCATCCGGTTGATCATGCGCAGGGTGGTGGTCTTGCCGCAGCCGGAGGGCCCGACGAGGACGGTGATCGAGCGGTCCGGGATCTCGAGCGACAGCCGGTCGACCGCCACCGTGCCGTCCGGGTACCGCTTTGTGACTGAATCGATCCGTATCAAGACGCCGAATGCCCTTCGGGTGGCGGAAACTGGCCGGGTCACGCTCGCTGTTCGCCGGTCGAGTCTAGACGCCGCCTCCGACAACGCCCGGATTCCGGACGCGCCGGGTCGCACGGCCGGGCCCTGCGGCCCGCCCCCGCCACCGTGCCCTGGGGAGCCCTGGGGAGTCTTACGGAGCGGTGACGTGCCGGGCGTGGTCCCGCTGCCGGGCGGGCGCGCGGACCTAGCGTGGGCACATGCGCGTACTGGTCACCGGCGGTGCCGGTTTCATCGGATCCCATGTGGTCGAGGCACTGCGGGCCCACGGCCACGAAGCGACGGTGTTCGACATCCGCTCCGACCCGGCGCACGACGTGCGCGACCCGGACGCGGTGCGGCGCGCGCTGTCCGGCGTGGACGCCGTGTGCCACCAGGCCGCGAAGGTGGGGCTCGGCACCGGCTTCGGGGACGCGCCGGACTACGTCTCCCACAACGACCTGGGCACGGCCGTGCTGCTGGCGGCCATGGCGGAGGCGGGCGTGCGCCGGCTGGTGCTGGCCGGTTCGATGGTGGTGTACGGCGAGGGCCGCTACGACTGCCCGCGGCACGGCGTCGTACGCCCCGGCCCGCGCTCGGTCGCCGACCTGGACGCCGGCCGCTTCGAACCCCGCTGCCCGCACTGCGGCACCTGGCTCGAACCCGGGCTGACCGCCGAGGACGCCCCGCTCGACCCGCGCAATGTGTACGCCACCACCAAGCTGGCGCAGGAGCACCTGGCGGCCGCCTGGGCCCGCAGCACCGGTGCCACCGCGGTGTCCCTGCGCTACCACAACGTGTACGGCCCCCGGATGCCCCGCGACACCCCCTACGCGGGCGTCGCCTCCCTCTTCCGCTCGGCCCTGGCCCGCGGCGAGGCACCGCGGGTCTTCGAGGACGGCCGCCAGCGCCGCGACTTCGTGCATGTACGGGACGTGGCCGCGGCCAACGTCGCCGCGCTGGAGGCGGAGCCGCCGCCCGGCGCCCTCACCGCCTACAACACCGGCAGCGGCACACCGCGGACGGTCGCCGGGATGGCCCGCGCCCTCGCCGCCGCCTGCGGCGGCCCCGAGCCGGTCGTCACCGGCGAGTACCGCCTCGGCGACGTCCGCCACATCACCGCCGACTCCTCCCGCCTGCGCACGGAGCTGGGCTGGAAGCCGGAGGTGGAATTCGAGGAGGGGATGCGGGAGTTCGCGGCGGCGGGGCCGCGGGACGGCGCCCCGTGATCGCGTGCACTGCGCGGGCGGCCAGGGGCTGTCTTTCGGATCTTGCCGCTTCCGGTGGCGGTGCCCTCGCAGCCGAGCCGAGCGGGGTCTGGTGCGTGCAGCTGCAAGGCGGAGGAGGGCGGCGACGCGATGGGGGTCCCTCCCGCGCGAGCGCAGCCGAGCGTGGGGGAGTCGCCAACCGACGACAACGCCGCAGATGCGCGTGCCGGACCCCGCGCCCCGCGGCAGGATCCGATGGGCCTGCCTCGCTGAAAGGCCTCCGACCCGGCGGCGGACGGGACGGGCGTCCGCCTCCGCCGCCGGGCCTCCGCCACCGGAAGACACAGCCCCGCCACGCCTCGGCCGCCGGGAGAGGTCGGGCCTCCGCCACCGCAAGACACAGCCCCGCCACGCCCCGGCCGCCGGGAGAGGTCGGGCCTCCGCCACCGCAAGACACAGCCCCGCCACGCCCCGGCCGCCGGGAGAGGTCGGGCCTCCGCCACCGCAAGACACAGCCCCGTCAGGCCCCGGCCGCCGGGAGGGGTCGGGCCTCCGCCACCGCAAGACACAGCCCCGCCACGCCCCGGCCGCCGGGAGAGGTCGGGCCTCCGCCACCGGAAGACACAGCCCCGTCAGGCCCCGGCCGCCGGGAGGCGGACCTCGAAGCGGCAGCCGCCGGTGACGTTGCGGACGGTGGCGGTGCCCCGGTGGGCCTCGACGATGCCGCGCACGATGGCGAGGCCCAGGCCGGCGCCGGCCGGCGGGGTGCGGGCGTGGGTGCCGCGCCAGCCGGTGTCGAAGACGCGGGGCAGGTCCTCCTCGGGGATGCCGCCGCAGCCGTCCGTGACCGCCAGGACCACGCCGGTGTCCGAGCGTTCGGCGGTGACGGCGACCGTGCCGTCGGCGGGGGTGCGGCGGATGGCGTTGATCAGGAGGTTGCCGAGGACGCGGCTCATCTCCCGCCCGTCCACCTCCACCGGCACCGGTTCCACCCGGTCGCCGACCAGGCGTACGCCGTGCTCGCGGGCGAGCGGGTCGGCGCCGGCGAGGGCGTCCCCGACCAGGTCGTAGAGGGACATGCGGGAGAGCGAGAGCGTCAGCGTGCCGGCGTGGATGCGGGAGAGTTCGAAGAGGTCGCCGACCATGTCGTTGAGGCGTTCCACCTCGGTGCGGATCTGCTTGAGGTAGCGGTCGGGGTCGGCGGCGACGCCGTCCTCCAGCGCCTCGGCCATGGCCCGCAGTCCGGCGAGCGGGGTGCGCAGGTCGTGGGAGATCCAGGCGACCAGTTCGCGGCGGGAGGTCTCCAGGGCGCGTTCGCGGTCGCGCGACTCGGCGAGCTTGCGGCTGGTCAGCTCCAGTTCCCGGCTGAGCGCGGCGAGTTCCGCGGTCGCCGGGCCGTCCGGTGCCGCGAAGTCACCGCCGTCGCCGAAGGAGCGGGCCGCCAGCGCCAGGTCCCGGCTGCGGGCGACGACCCAGCGGCCCAGCAGCAGCGCGGTCGCCAGGGACACCACGGCCGCCATGGCGACGACCGTGGTGACCACGGTGAGGTCGTGCGCGGAGAGGAACATCGCCTGGGCGACGGCGAGGGTGCCGGCGAGCATCGCGGTCACCGCGACGGCGGCGACCACCGCGAGGTGCGCGGTCAGCGACCGGCGGCGGATGAGCAGCAGGACGCAGGCGCCGAGCAGACCGGCCGCGGCGGCACCGGCGAAGGCGAACAGGGCGATGAGGAGGGTGTCGCGCATGGTTGTCAGTCCTCCCCCGCGCCGGATGACTCCACGTCGAGTGTCCCCACGTCGGATGCGTCCACGCCGGATGCGTCCACGCCGGATGCGTCCACGCCGGATGCGTCCACGCCGGATGCGTCCACGGTGTCGAAGCGGTAGCCGACGCCCCACACCGTCTGGATCAGGCGGGGCCGGGCCGGGTCGTCCTCGATCTTGCCGCGCAGCCGCCGGACGTGGACGGTGACGGTGGACAGGTCGCCGAAGTCCCAGCCCCAGACCTCGTGCATCAGCTCCTCGCGGGTGAACGCCCGCCCGGGATGGCGGAGGAAGAAGGCGAGGAGGTCGAACTCCCGGATGGTGAGGGCGAGTTCGGTGCCGTTCTTGTGGGCGCGGCGGGCGACCGGGTCGACCGAGAGGCCGGCTGCGCGCAGCACGGCGGCCGACGGCGGCGCCGGGCGGGCGCGGCGCAGCACGGACTCCACCCGCAGCACCAGTTCGCGCGGGCTGAACGGCTTGGTGACGTAGTCGTCGGCGCCGACCTCCAGGCCCAGGATGCGGTCGTCCTCGTCGCCGCGCGCGGTGAGCATGATCACGGGCACGGGTCCCTGGCCACGGATCCGGCGGCACACCTCGAGGCCGTCCATGCCGGGCAGCATCAGATCCAGGACGACGAGGTCGGGCCGGTGCGCGGCGGCACGCGCGAGGGCGTCCGGGCCGTCGCCCGCGTGGTCGACGTCGTAGCCGGCACGGTCCAGGTAGCCCGAGACGATCTCGGCGACGGTGGGGTCGTCGTCGACGACGAGGATCCGCGCCCTGGCCTGCCCGGGGGCTTGTTGCTGCTCCATGCGGCCAGCCTCGCACCGTGCGCGCGAAAGCGCCGCCCCCGGGCGCCGGCGTCCGCGTTTCGTAAGGAGCCGAAGTCCGGTTTATCCGCTTCGTCTTCGTAGAGTGAGAGCCGTGATCAACTCCTTGAGCGGGCCGGAGACGCCCGGCCCGGAGCCGCGCGGGACGCCCGGCGGCGCCGCGAGCGGCGTGACTCCCGTGGATGTCGTGGATGTCGTGCTCCCCTGTCTCGACGAGGCGGAGGCACTGCCCTGGGTGCTGGAGCGCGTGCCGCCCGGCTGGCGCGCGATCGTCGTGGACAACGGCTCCCGCGACGGCTCCGACCGCATCGCCCGCTCGCTCGGCGCCACCGTGGTGCGCGAGGAGCGGCGCGGATTCGGCGCCGCCTGCCACGCCGGGCTCACCGCCGCGACCGCCGAGGTCGTCTGCTTCTGCGACTGCGACGCCTCGCTCGACCCGGCCGACCTGGTGCCGTTCGTGGCGGAGATCCGCTCCGGGCGGGCCGACCTGGTGCTCGGCCGCCGCCGGCCGCGGGCGGGCGGTGCA